>PNND01000043.1 GCA_013824045.1 Rhodobacter sp.
CCATGTCCTTGAACAGCGCCATCTGTTCCACTTCCTGGAACCCGCCCTGCCCGATGGTCCGGTTCGCCGCCTGCGGCGTCACCAGCAGCAGCGGCGTATGGTTCCAATAGGCCGTCTTCACCGCCGTCACGAAATTGGTGATGCCGGGGCCGTTCTGCGCGATCATCATGCACATCCGGCCACTGGCGCGGGTGAAGCCGTCGGCCATCATGCCGCCCGACCCCTCATGCGCGCAATCCCAGAAGGTGATGCCCGCCTTGGGAAACAGGTCCGAGATCGGCATAAAGGCCGATCCGATGATCCCGAAGGCATTGTCGATGCCATGCATCTGCAACACTTTCACAAAGGCCTCTTCTGTCGTCATCCGCATGGGTCGTCTCCCGCTAAATCCACCGCGCGCCACACGGGCGCTTTGCCCCTTGATACCCCCGCACCCGGCCTTGGGCTTAGGGCCAGAAAACCCGGCCACTTAAGTCCAGATGCCCCATCGCCGCTCACGACTCACCCCGCAGCCCTATGGGTAACGCCCCCTTACGGCACCGCGCGTATGCACAGCCGTCTGCACTGGCCGTCTGCACTGGCCTGCTGCACGGCCAATCCGGCCCGAAGTCAAAAATAAACCCAGCGCCCGCAGGCACTTGCAGACCAAAGGGGCGGCAACCGTCCCCCGATCCCTCACGCCTCGCGCATCGCCTTCGCGATCAACGCGATCCCTTCCGGGATCTTCCCTACCGGGATCGACGAATAGGCCAGCCGATAGAAATTGCGCTTCTCCGTCCCCGGCTCAAAGAACACCCGCCCGGGTTCGATCAGCACACCCTCACCCCGCAGCCGAAGGGCCAGCGCCTCGGTATCGATGTACCCCGTCGCCTCCATCCAGAAGGACGATCCGCCAAAACCACCCTGCCCCGCAACCTTCAGGCCGTGATAGGAAATCGCCTCCTCCATCGCCTGCCGCCGCTTGCGGAAGGCGGCCTTCATCCGGTTCACCAGCGCGTCATAATGCCCAAGGCTCAGGAAATAGGCCGCCGTCCGCTGCACATGGCCGGGCGGATGGCGCAGCACCTGCGCCCTGAGCGCCCGCGCCTCGCGGATGAACGGCGCGGGCCCCACCAGCCAGCCCAACCGCAACCCCGGAAACAACGATTTGGAGAAAGACCCCGCATGCACCACCCGCCCCCCGGAATCGAGGCTCTTGATCGACGGCGACACGGGCTTCAGGAAACTCATCTCGAACTCGTAATCATCTTCGACCACAATGAAATCATGCACTTCCGCCGCCCGCAGCAGCGCCTGCCGCCGCGCCATCGGCATTGTGGCATTGGTCGGGCTCTGATGGCTTGCCGTGGTAAAGACCACGTCCACCCCCTCCGGCAGCGCCTCCACCATCAACCCGCCCGCATCCACCGCCACCGGCGTCACCAAGGCCCCGGCCTGCGCCACCATCGCGCGGAACCCCGGATAGCCGGGGTTTTCTACCACTGCATGCCCCCCCGGTTTCAGCAACACCTGCGCCGCCAGCCACAGCGCATTCTGCGCCCCCATGGTCACCAGTACCTCATCGGGCCGCGCATCGATCCCGCGCCGGGGAAGGATGTTGCGTAAAAGGTATTCGATCAGCAGCGGATCATCCCGTTCATACCGATCCGCCGTCAGCGTCTCGAACTCTCGCCGCCCCAACGCCTGCAAGGCACAAAGCCGCCAGTTCTGATGGTCAAACAAGGTCGGGTCCGCCTGCCCGTAGATGAACGGATAGGGATAGGCCCGCCATTCCTCGGGCCGCGCCACCCGCTCCATGCCCGAAAACCGCCGCCCCGCCCGCGCCTCCCAATCCACCGTCCCTACGGCGCGCGGCACCGGTCGAAAGGCCGGCTGCACCGGCACGCCTTCGCTCACGAAATACCCCGACCGCCCCCGCGCGGTCAGGTAATCCGATGATACCAATTCCGTATAGGCCAGCGTCACGGTGATCCGGCTCACCCCCAGATGCTCCGCCAACCCCCGGGATGACGGCATCCGATCCCCCGCCCGGAACCGCCCCGCCAAGATCCCTTCGGCCACCATCTGCCGGATACGCTGCTGCAACGTCCCACTGCCACCCTCGGGCAGGAAGAAGCTTTCGACCGGAATCGCCATCTGGCCTTATCCCCGCATGATCTGGCCATAAGGCGCGCCCGCACCCCGAACGTCAACCCCGGCTCGACCGTCGCCGGGGGGCTGTCTGCCCCCCACGGGCCGCTGACGCGCCCCTCCCCCCGAGGATATTTTCCACAGAGAAGAAAGGCTTAGGCTTCATCTTGGCGCCAAATACCCTGGGGTTTGGGGGGAACCCCCATCCGCCGAGCCAAGCGCGGCACGCGCGCAGGCGAGACAAAAGACATGCGCGGCCCCCTCTTCGGGGGCCGCGCGCCATCAGATCACCGCGTGATGCGTTCAGCCAAAGACGCGGGTCAGCGCACCGTCCATGGCATCGGTGATATGGTCGATGTCATCCTTCGTCGCGATCAGCGCGGGCGACAGGCAGAGCGTGTTGTTCAGCCCCGGCAACGACCGGTTGGTCGCCCCGATGATCACGCCCTGCGCCATGCAATCGGCCACCACTGCCTGCACCTTCTTTTCATCCGCCGCTTCCTTGGTGGCCCGATCCGCCACCAGTTCCGCACCAAGGAACAGGCCCTTGCCGCGCACATCGCCGATGATCTTGTGCTTCTCCATCAACCCTTGCAGGTTCGACAGGCAATAGTCGCCCATCTTCACCGTGTTCTCCAGCAAGCCTTCACGCTCGACGATCGCCATGTTTTCAAGCGCCGCCGCAGGCCCTGCCGTGCAGCCACCGAAAGTGGAGATGTCGCGGAAATAGCTCATCGTATCGGTCGGGTCGTCCTTGAACATCTCGAAGACCCGCTCGGTCGTCACGGTGCAAGAGATGGCCGCATAGCCCGAGGCCACGCCCTTGGCCATGGTCACGAAATCGGGCTGGATGCCGTAATGCTGATAGCCGAACCACGTGCCCGTCCGACCCACGCCGCAGACGACCTCGTCAATCGCCAACAGGATGTCGTACTTCTTGCAGATCGCCTGCACCTTTTCCCAATAGCCCTGCGGCGGCACGATCACGCCCCCGCCTGCGGTGACGGGTTCAAGGATCAGGCAGCCCACGGTATCGGGGCCTTCGCGCAGGATCACCTCTTCAATGGCGTCGGCGGCGCGCTCGCCATAATTCTCCACATCCCATTGCTTGCGATATTCAAGGCAATGCGGCACCCGGATGAACCCATCGGGATAGGGGCCATATTGCATGGCCCGCTGGTCCTGCCCGCTTGTCGCGAGGGCCGCGATCGTGGTGCCGTGATAATCGCGATCACGATACAGGATCTTCCACTTTTTCCCGCCATGATGCTTGTGCGCGATCTGGCGGACCATCTTATAGACCTTCTCATTCGCCTCGGACCCCGAGTTCGAATAATAGACCCGCGTCATCCCCGGCATCTTCTCGGTCAGCCGCTGGGCGAAGATCGCGCCCGGCACCGATCCGGCGGCACCCGCGAAATAGTTCATCTTGATCAACTGGTCGCGCACCGCATTGGCAATGCTTTCGCGACCATAGCCCACATTCACCGTCCAGACGCCGCCAGAGACGGCATCAAGATGCTCCTTCCCCTTGGCATCCCAGACCTTCATCCCCTTGCCTTCGACGATCACGCGCGGATCGACGCCGGTGTCATATTGTTTGTGCTGGCTCAGATGATGCCAGACATGGGCGCGGTCGGCCTCGACCACTTCGCTGATGTCGTTGAAACGATCCAACCCGTCCATGGGCGCGTCCTTTCCAGAAATGCCGGTTGCCCCGCAGATTGCAGGGCTGATGCCGCGCATCATCCCTCAGCCCCGTCCATGTCGATAGGGCCAGAGCCATGATGCCGATAAGGCCAGACAAACCGCCGCAGCCGTCTGTCGGTTCCGACGTCAGGGGTTAGCCGAAATTGCCCCACGTTGGCGGCTCACTCGTGCCGGCAAGCCGGTTCGGCGGCGATGGCCCAGCGCCGCCGCCGCACCGGATGTGCGCGCGCATGGAACAGTTGCAATTCAGGTCAGAGGTCGTATGAACGCGTCAGCCCTCTCAGGAAGGAGTTGGGCAAAACCTTGGTGACCGGGCCCCTCTGGCGAAAGTCTTGCGACGCTTTCGTGATGTCGGCACCGCGGAAAGCAACCGTCGCACGGACCTGACCGACCGACCGACCTCCACGACGCCCCATGCGCCGCGCGTCTGCCTGTCTGCCATCGGCCCGCCTCAGGCAAGGCAACGCCCCATGACCTCCACCACCGCGCAAAAACCTACGCTCCAATACTTCACCTGGGCCTTCATCGTCACGGCCCTCGGCCTTGCCCTTGGGGCATGGCTGGGCTGGCAAAGCACCGGCACCTTCTCTGGAATGATGTCGATCTTCTTCATCTGCTGCGTCCTCGCGGTGCTGGAGATTTCGCTGTCCTTTGACAACGCCATTGTGAATGCCAACAAACTCAAGGACATGCGCCCCGAATGGCAGCGCGCCTTCTTGACCTGGGGTATCCTGATCGCCGTCTTCGGGATGCGGATCGTCTTCCCGCTGCTGATCGTGGTCATCGCGGCCAATATCGGCCCGTGGCAGGCGGTGGTGCTGGCCTCGACCCAGCCCGAGGAATACAGCCGCATCATGTATGAGGCGCACCTGCCCATCGCCGCCTTTGGCGGGGCTTTCCTGATGATGGTGGGCCTGACCTATTTCTTCGACGCCGAAAAGGATGTGCACTGGGTGCAGTGGATCGAGAGGAAAGTCGCCTCTTCTGCCACCATCCGGGGGATCGAGGTTGGTCTGGTGCTGATCATCATCCTGATCTTTTCAAAGTTCCTTGAAGGGGCCGAAAGCACCGCCTTCGTGTCTTCAGCGATCTACGGTCTTGTCACGTTCCTTGTGGTGGAGACCGTTGGGGGCCTGCTCGACAAGAGCCAGGAAACCATGTCCGCCGCCGCCAAAGGGGGCTTGGGTGCCTTCCTTTATCTCGAAGTGCTGGATGCGTCCTTCAGCTTTGACGGTGTGATCGGCGCCTTTGCCTTGTCGAACAACCTCTTCGTCATCGCCATCGGCCTTGGCATCGGCGCGATGTATGTGCGCTCCATGACCATCATGCTGGTGGAAAAGGGCACGCTGGCGCAGTACCGCTTCCTCGAACACGGGGCGTTCTACGCCATCCTGATCCTATCGGTGATCATGTTCACCCAGACGCTGTTTCACATCCCCGAAGTGATCACCGGCCTTGGCGGCGCCGCCCTGATCGGCTTGTCCCTTTGGTCGTCGATCCGCTGGAACCGCAAAAATCCGGCGCTGGAAACCGATCCGCGCTGACAATGACCAAAGCCGCGTCCCAGCGGGGCGCGGCTTGCCCCTTCAAAGCGATTTGAACGGCCTGATTTCCCGAATCCTTGACCCCTGCAGGTGCAGGCGATAGCCGTTCCAAAGCGCTTCGGGCGTCATTTGGGGAGGGGCCATGACTATCCGTGTCACCGTCTGGGGCGAGAATGTCCACGAACAGACCAACCGCATCGTGGCCGGGCTTTACCCCGGCGGGATGCATGCCACCATTGCCGCCGCGCTGAACCGCGACCCCGGCATCGCGGCCATCACCGCCACGCTGCAAGAGCCTGAACATGGCCTGACCGCCGCAAGGCTGGCCGAAACCGATGTGCTGATCTGGTGGGGCCATGCCGCGCACGGCGATGTGACCGATGCCGTGGTGGACCGGGTCTGCGATGCGGTCTGGTCCGGCATGGGCGTGATCTTCCTGCATTCCGCCCATTTCTCCAAGCCGTTCAAACGCCTGATGGGCAGCCCCTGCAACCTCACATGGCGCGAGGCGGGCGAACGGGAACGGCTCTGGCTCACCTCCCGAAACCACCCCATCGCCGCCGGCCTGCCGGACAGCTTTGAGTTGGAACATGAAGAAATGTATGGCGAACCCTTCGGCGTGCCCGAACCGCTGGAGACGGTCTTCGTGTCGTGGTTCCAAGGGGGCGAGGTGTTCCGGTCGGGCCTCACCTACAAGCGCGGTGCGGGCAATGTCTTCTATTTCCGCCCCGGCCATGAAACCTATCCGACCTATCACGATGGCAATGTGCAGCGCGTGATCCTGAACGCGGTGAAATGGGCGCATAATCCCGCCCCGCGCTTGGCCGATCCCAATGCCGCACCGAATGTGCCGGTCGATGTGGCCCCCGAACCCATCACCGAGCGCGGCCCGAAACTGCATCACGCGGGCGAAGAGGGGCTGCGCTGATGGCGAAACCTGTGCGCCTGCTGATCCTCGGCACCGGGGGCATGGCCGCCAACCATGCCGAGGCCTTCGCCGCCATCCCTGGCGTCACCCTTGTCGCGGGCGTGGACACCCGTCCCGCCCAGCTTGCCGCCTTCTGCGATCGCTTCGCCATTCCGAACCGCTTTGCCAACCTTGATGCGGCGCTGGCCTGGGGCGAATTCGACGCCGTCACCAATGTCACCCCCGATGCCGCGCATCACGCCACCACCCTGCCCCTGCTGGCGGCGGGAAAGCATGTGCTGTGCGAAAAGCCACTGGCCACCAATGCCGCCCACGCGGCAGAGATGGCGACTGCCGCCACAAGCGCGGGCGTGATTGCCATGGTGAATCTGAGCTATCGGAACGTTCCGGCTCTGCAAAAGGCGGCCGAGATGGTGGCCGCGGGCGCCATCGGCACGGTCCGGCATTTCGAGGCCTCCTATCTGCAAAGCTGGCTCACCCAGCCCGCATGGGGCGCATGGAACGAACAGCCGCAATGGCTCTGGCGGTTGTCCACCGCGCATGGGTCAAAGGGCGTGCTGGGCGATGTGGGCATCCATATCCTTGATTTCGCGACCTTCGCCGCGGGGCTGGATGTGGCCGATATCTCCTGCCGGCTTGTCACCTTCGACAAGGCGCCCAGTGGCAGGGTGGGCGAATATGTGCTCGATGCCAATGACAGCGCCACGATGCAGCTGCGGCTGACGAATGGCGCGCTTGGCACGATTGCAGCCACCCGTTTCGCCACCGGCCATCTGAACGATCTGCGCCTACGGCTTTACGGCGACAAGGGCGGGATCGAGGTCAGCTTCGAACGCGGCATCAGCCGCCTCTCGGCCTGCCTGCCCCCGGCGCTCGAAGCGGCGGAATGGTCGGAAATCCCCTGCCCGCCTGTCCCCACCATCTATGACCGTTTCATCGCCGCCATCCGGGGCGAAGGCCCGGCCATCCCCGATTTCGCCCGCGCCGCACGGCTGCAAACCCTACTGGACAGCGCCGAAGACTCCGCCGCCCGACAGGCCCTTTCCCTGCCCGTCTGACAGGGCCGCCACCTAGACCTCAGGCAGCCGGATGCATCGCGCATCCGGCGGCACACAGGCGCAGAACAAACCTACACCCGCCCCGCCTTCAGCGCGGGGAATTTCCTCCCAAGGTCACTGCTGCGCCGCATAGCGGAGCACCACTGGCCCGATGGTCACGATCAGAAGCGCGGGCATCATCAGCCCCGCCATCACCGCCGACATCAGCACCGGCAACCGGTTCGCCTTTTCCTGCGCCCGCAATTCCCGGCGCTGGCGCATGTCGGCGGAATAGGCCAGCAAGGCGCTGCTCATGCTGGTGCCAAAGCGCATCGATTGCATCACCACATTGACGAACCCATAAGCCTCGTCGATCCCCAACCGATCCGCCATGTCCCGATAGGTCGCCTCCCGGTCGCGCCCGGCAAGGATCTCTTTCTGCACGACATGGAATTCGGTGCAGATGTCGGGGGCCACTTCCATCAACTCATCCCCCACACGCGCCAGCGCCGCATCAAAGGCCAGCCCGGCCTCGACCCCGACCTGCAACAGATCCAGCGTATTGGGGAAGGACAGCTCGATCCGCGTCCGCCGCTCACCCGCGCGCGCCGCCAGCCAGAGGCTTGGCCCGTAAAAGCCAACTGTCAGGATCAACGCACACAGGAGCAACACCTGCTGCAGACCAAGCGGTGGCAACCGCGCCGTCACGGCGACGGGCAGATGCAGCGCGGTCGGGAACAAATACACGACCGCAAGGATCAAGGGCAAACCAACCCCAACCCCAAAGCGGATCAGGTTGAACAGGATCGCCGCATTCGGCGCGCGGAACCCGGCATGGGCCAGATCGCGCCGCAGCTTGCTGCGCTCCTGCGACGAACTGGGAACAAAGACCCGGTCCAGCACGCCATCCGCGGCCTCCACCTCGCGCAGCAGCGGGGTCGCCGATCCCTCACTGCCCCGCAACCGGCGCAAGACATGGGCGCGGTTGCGGTCTCGGATCACAATCACCGCCGCAAGGCCCAGCAAAAGCAGGCCAAACACAAAGACGCCCGCCACCAGCACGATCGGCGAGACCCCGCTTTTCAGGATGATCGTTTCCAGCCAGACCATGACACTCCCTCCCGTTCAGATCTTGAACGACACCAGTTTCATCATGACCAGCGCATTGGTCACGATCAGGCCGACGGCCACCGCCGCCAGCGGCAGGAACATCGGATCATCGACGACACCGCCGTAATATTCCGGCGTGATGATCGAGTTCAGACCCACCATCAGAAAGGGGATACAGGACAGGATCAGCGCCGATATGCGGCCTTCGGCCGACATCGCCTTGATCTTACGCCGCATCATGGCCCGCCCCCGGATCACCTGCGACAGCAGGGTCAAGACCCGCCCCAGATTGCCGCCCGTCCCGTGCTGGATCGCCACGCTGGCTGCCAGATAGCGGTAATCCTCGGTCGGCACGCGCTCCGATAGCTTCCGTATGGCGACGACCAGTTCATCGCCATAGGAAATCTGATCCACCACGATGCCGAACTCCGTCGCGATCGGATCCTGCATCGACTCGGCCACCGTCCGGATCGAAGCGCTCAGCGGGTATCCCGACCGCAGGCTTCGCGCCATAAGGTCCAGCGCATCGGGAAGCTGTTCCACCAGCCGCGCCCGGCGCGCATCTCGGATGCCCAGCAAGACAAGGGTCGGCCCCCCGAACGCCACCGCCAAAGCCAGCGGAAACACCGCAGGCCCCGGCAAGAACTGGCTCGCCACCGCCGATATCAGCAGGCAGCCCGCCCCCATCCCCGCCAGCCACAGCGCAGGCTGCACCGGCAGCCCTGCCTCGGACAGCAGCCCTTCCAACTCGCGCCACCCCGGTATCGGAGAGGCCGTTCGCTGAGGCGTCAAAAGGTCCAGCCGTTCATTCAACCCCTGCCCGGCGGCGATCATCCGCATCCGGCGCGACCGCGCCTCGCCCGTCGTTTCGCGCCGGGAAAGCAGTTGGCGCACCCCTTCCATCAACAGGATGACGCCAAGGAACACGCCCCCCATCAACAGGTATTCCGGATTGATCTGCGACAGCATGATGCGTCCCTATACCCCTTCGGCGAAGATCTCGGCGGCAAGGCTGAAGCCGGATGCCTCCAGCCGCTCGGCGAATTTCGGGCGAATGCCAGTCGCGGCGAACCCGCCCAGAATGGTGCCATCCGACGCCCGCCCTGTCTGACGAAAGCGATAGATGTCCTGCATGCTGATAACGTCGCCTTCCATCCCGGTGATCTCAGACACCGAAATCACCCGCCGCGATCCGTCAGGCAGACGCGCAAGCTGCAGCACAACGTTGATCCCGGATGCAACCTGCTGGCGCACCACGGAAAGCGGCATATCCGCCCCCATCATCGCCACCATCTGCTCCAGCCGCGACAGCGCATCCCGCGCCGTATTGGCGTGGATCGTCGTCATCGACCCGTCATGGCCGGTGTTCATCGCCTGCAGCATGTCAAAGGCCTCGGTGCCGCGCACCTCGCCCACGATGATCCGGTCCGGCCGCATCCGCAGGGCGTTGCGCACCAGATCGCGCTGGGTGACAGCGGCCGCCCCTTCCAGATTGGCGGGGCGCGTTTCCAGCCGGACCACATGTTCCTGCCGCAGCTGCAATTCGGCCGCATCCTCGATCGTCACGATCCGCTGGCGCGGGTCGATGAAGCTGGACAGAGCATTCAGCATCGTGGTCTTGCCCGATCCGGTGCCCCCCGAAATCAGGATGTTCAACCGCGATTCCACCAAGGCCATCAACACCCGGACGGCCTGTTCCGACAGCGCGCCGCGTTCCACCAGCCGATCCAGCGTCAGCGGATCGCGTGAAAACTTGCGGATCGAAAGCGTCGGCCCGTCAATCGCACAAGGGCGAATAATCGCGTTCACCCGGCTGCCATCTTCCAGCCGCGCATCCACCCAAGGCTGGCTTTCATCCACCCGCCGCCCCACCCGGCTCACGATCTTGTCGATGATCCGCAGCAGATGCCGTTCGTCGCGAAACTGCACCGGCACGCGCTCCAGCAGCCCGTCGCGTTCCACATAGACATTGCGATAGGAATTCACGAGCACATCCGCCACGCTGGGATCGGCCAGCAAAGGCTCCAGCGGGCCAAGCCCCATCACCTCATCCAGAAGTTCATCGGTCAGCTTTTCGGCGTCCTCCGCCCGCATCGGGCGGTTCTCGGTAGCCAGAAAATCCTGCACCAGCGCGCCGATCTCGGCCTTCAACTCCGACCGTTCGACCCGGTCCAGCACCGATAGGTTCAACCGGCTCAGCAACACCTCATGCAACCGCGACTTCAAATCAAGCCGCGCGCGCAGCGTCGCATCCACCGCGTTCAGACGGTGCTGTGTCGCCACAGCCGCCTTGTCAGGCACCACCCGCAACGCCCCGGATACCGGCTCGTGCCGCGATGCTTCGGCTTTGGCTTCTGCGCGCCTGCTGACAAAATCCCTGAACATCGCATTATCTCCCGTTTTGGTTGGGTTGGGCGGACAGCAGGGCCATCATTGCAGCCCTCCAACGATCTTGCGGATGCCGCGCGACCAGGCGCCGCTTGGCTGCATCTTCAGCAAGGGCTCCCCCCGATCCAACGCCAGCCGCGCCCGCTTCGGATCAAAGGCCAGCCAATGCCGCAGCGGTTGATCCAGCACGGTCGCGATCTCGCGCTGAACCCGTCCGGCAAGGAACGGCTTCTTCTCGCGCCCCACGACGATCTCGATCCGCAGCTCCGGCGCATCTTCCCGGAACGTGTCCAGAATCCGCTTGGCACAGTCGATCGAGGTGACGGCCAGATCGGTCACCATGAACACCCGCTCGGCCCGGCGCAGCAGCGGCTCCAGCCAGTCCACCAAGGCAGGCGGCAGATCGACCACCACCGCGTCATGGCTGGCCAACATGGCCTCGATGATGGATTGCACCCGCGTCGCATCCAGCGCATCCAGCGGCACCGGATGGCGCGGCGCAGGCAGGACCGACAACCCGCTCTCATGCGATTGCAACGCGGCCCGCACCGCGTGAAGATCGGGCTCGTAATCGAGCTGCGCCAGCGCCAGCAGTCCGCCCTTGTCCACCAGATCAAGGCTGCTGCCCACAGTGCCGAACTGCAGATCGAAATCGACAATCGCCACACGCTGTTTGGTCTTCTGCCCCGCCTGACAAAGCCCGACCGCCAGATTGACCGCAAAGGTCGTGGCCCCGACACCACCGCGCGAACGTGACACCAGATACAGCCGTCCCCGGCTGCGCGGCGCAGGCTCTGCGGGCGGCTCCATAACCGCCTGCTCCACCACCCTCTCGATCGTTGCGGGCGCGGTCTCGACAGGGGCAGGGCTTTCCGCCGGCTGCACCGGCATCGGGTTCACCCGTGGCATCGCACCCGCCTCGCGGCTCTGGCCTTTGGCCACGTCCAACTGGGCGCGGTGCAGCGCCAGCGGGATCACCGCATCATGCGTCCCGTCCATCTCATGCTGTGGGGGCCTGTCCCGTTCCGCGCGGCTGGTCCTGAAAAAGAGGCTGTCATTCATCTTGATCTCCTGTCTCTTTCCCTACCCGGCTGTGCCCAGCGCCAGGTCCTCGCCCGGCACTGAAATCGACATCCGGGGCAGCGGTAGGTTCGCGCCCAAAGTCGTTTGTTGGCCCGTGATCGGCGTGATCATGCGCCCCAGATTGGACACGAAGACGAATTCCAACCCTTGCAAATCAACCGTCACCATCGGCACATAAGGCCCGCCCAGAAACCCGAGGTTCGGGTCAAAGCTATAGGTGAACCGCAGGTTTCCTACGGTCGCCCCGGCGGGCAGCAGCGGGCGGATCTGGGCAAAGATCTCGGCACTGGTCGTATTGGCGCTGACACCGGAACAGACCGCAGGCCCCGGATTGGCGCAGACATTCGCCCCTGCCCGGCACAGGGTGCCGAAGCTGATCGAAGACCCCGCCACCCCGCGGCTGTTCAGGGCCGGCACCCCCGCACAGACCGGCGGGCGCACCGCCGCGATGCGCGCCGCAACCTGCGTGGCCTTCTGCGCCGCCGCCCAAGTATGGGCCAGACGCCCAAAATCGATGATCGCAAACAGCAAAAGCAGGAAGAACAGCACCACCACGGCAAATTCAACCAGCGTCGCGCCGCTTTCATCGCGGGCAAAGCGGCGCAGGCGGGCAGAGCGGTAAAGGCGGGCGCGAAGCGGGGTCATAATCCGTACACCCTCGCCTGTTCCTCGATGCGCGTCGTAACGTTCGCAGCATCCGTTCCCGCCAACCGGGTCAGCACCAGATGCAGCGGCAGGAACATCCGCAGATCCGCCGATACCGTCACCACCGGAACTTGAGGCTGCCGCAATCCCGCATCCGCCACACAGCTGAGGCTCGTCACCACGCTCAGCAATTCGGCATCCCGGCCGAACACGCTGTCGCCGCCGCCCGCGCCTTCGACGATGTCGAACAGCGCCGCATCAAAACCGCTCAACGTCCCACCGGTTTCACAAATGTCGCCCGGTGCCACGCGCGCCAGATAGCGCGTCGCCTCATGCACCCCCGCCGTCGCGGCCTGATAGGACCACATCAGCCGCAGCCCATCGATGCTGAGATAGCTCACCAGAATCATCAGCGGCAAAGCCAGCGCGAACTCGACAAGCGCCGCACCCGAGCGGTCCTGAGCAAAGCGGCGGATGTGGGGAAAAATCGCCATGCCCATCACCGATACAACTGCACGATTTCGCGGTAGGTCCCCACCGTCGCACCGGAGCCAAGGCCCCCCGCGCTGCGGATCACCTCAACCATGATCTCGGCATCCTCGCCGCCCCCCGGCGCGGCGACCGGTTCGGTCATGAACAGCTGGACATATTCCAGCGGCACCACATTGCTCGTGCTGCCCTGAATGTTGTTCGCCGCACAGTCGACGGCTGCGGCAACCACCGTCCTGCGGTCCGGGTCGCTGGTAGGGCCCAGCGCATGGCATTGCGGTGCCCCGGTTTCCTGCCTGCCCGGCAGCGGCACGTTGTTCGGTGCGGTCCGGCTGCGCGCAGCGGCAATCTCGGCCAGATACATCGCATAGCGTGTGCTGGTCGCGCTGGTCCCGGCTGGATAAATGCCATTATGGTTCATCGCCACATAGGCGGCGCGGTTCCAGTTGCCATCCCCAAACCGCCCACAGCTGCCCGAAGCGATGCAGGTGTCACGCGGCAAACGCATGGCGTCTGACACTTCCACATTGTTGCCCCGGCAGGCCGGGCGCGGCGCGTTTCCGTTGCCCGGCCGCCTTGGAAGGGTGCCCTGCACGGTGTTCGGTGCCGGGCGATAGGCGGGATTGTTGCGCAGGTTTTGCATGGACCCGCTGAAATGATCAAAGCGGGTGTTGAACGCCTCGGCCAATCCGACGCGTTGGCCCGTCAGGGTGCTGACCCCCTGATCGGTACGGATGCAGGCCGTCACCGCCCGCTCGGCCCCGACGAGGCAGCGATAAAGTTGCGCGCCATTTTCGCTGGCGCAGGGGCCTTCGGTATCGGTCGGCAGGCTTGACGGATCAAGAAAGCCGAAATTCCCCGGCCCCCAAGCCGCGCCCTGCCCGCCCGAGCGCAGCACGATCTGATCGCCGCGATTTGCATCCGCTCTCCAGCCAGCCGGCACACAGAACATCAATGGGGTGACATCGCAGGCATAGGCGGCAGGCCCCGCCGTCGCCGTGGCGGCAATATCGACATCCGACGTCATCGCATCGCCACGCAGGGTCGAGGCGACCGCGGCAAAGGGCGTGGGCACTGTGGCCGTCGCGACCGTCACACGCACAAAGCGCGCCAGACGTGCATCGGTTGTGGTGGCCGTGGCGGCAGCCGTGTCACTGCCCGGAAGCGTTGTCAGAAAGGCCAGCTGGAAATCCGCCGCCCCGCCCAGCGCGCGATCCCCGGCGGCAAAGGTCTGCCAGTCCCGGATCAGACGATCGGCAGCCACTCTTGCGCGGGTGATCGCATCCGTCCGCCCGTCCAATTCGCCCGCCGCGGCAAGCGCCACCTGATCGGCATAGGATTGCATCTCGCTCTGGGTGCTGGCCACGCGGCCGAAATCCACGGCAAGCGCCAAAAAGCCGAAGGCCACCGCCAGAAACATCCCCCACAGCACCAGCACGGCACCGCCCTCATCCGCAGCAAAGCGGCGCAGGCAGCTTGGCATCCGGGGAAAGGGGCAGCGCAGGCGGGACATGGCGGTATCACCTCGTTTGGCTTTGGGGGGGGGGCGGCTAGGGGCGGGCTTTGCGGCCTGTCTGACGCGACAGAAAGGTCAGTTTCGCAGGGTCACTTCTTCCTCGGCATCCGTGCCGCGCCGGATCACAACCGTCTTGCGGGGCGGCGGCGCAGGCGCGACGGCCACCACAGGGGCCGCCTCGACAACCACGGGTTCCGGTTCCGGTGCGGGTTCCGGCACCAGATCGCTCAGCCGCAGCCGTTCGATCGGCGGGCCCTCGGCGGTACCGGGCGTCCGCAGCGCCAGGCTCAACGAACCGGCCCGCTGTGCAAGCGCCAGAACCTGCCCTTCTTCGGGGGTGACCTCCACCGTCACCGTGGCGGCGATCTCGGGCACCTCATTCAATTCGTCAGAGCTTTGGTCAACGGCCAGAACCTTGACCTTGCGCATGATCGTATCCGTCACCAGCGTCGCATCATCCCCGCGCGTCAGCAGGATGTCGACAAAATCGCCCGGCGTCACCAGACCGCCCACCGCCGTAACGGCATCCACCTTGATCGACATCGCCCGCGCTCCGGGCGTGATCGACTGCACGATGGTGACCTTCTCGCCGAAATCGGAAACCTTTGAGGCCAGCACGACCTCGCCCGCCACCATCGACCGCAAGGCCCGGCGCGGCTGCCCGTCCGGGGGCGGCAGCAGATCCTCAAGCGCGGTAAACGCATCCACCGGCAATGCCGATCGCGGCCAGACCTGGGTGGTAAAGTGCTGCGCCTGCAGCACATCGCCCCGGCTGACTTCGCGGGAGGTTGTCACGATGGTCACCAGTTCAACCTTTTCGGAACTGGCCGTCGCTGCGGGCGTCACCAGCAGATCCCGCGCCATCTGCGCCGATCCGGCAGCAACGCCAAGGCCCACAAGGGCAAAGAGGATCGAAGTTATACGCATGGTTGCCTCCGGAAACAGACGACGAGATGCTTCGCACTCGACCCGCAACCGGGCCGAGTGCAAGCTTGCCTTAACGGATCACTCGGTCGCAGCGCGAACGGCCTGAGTGGCCGTAGCAGCGTCGGTGAACTGTGCGCCGGTGTCTTGTGCAACGGTCACAAGTGCGACCGTACCAACAAGGATCACCACCAGCAGTGCCACGCCGTATTCCACGAGGGCTGCACCGTCCTCGTCCTTCCAGAAAGTCTTGAGCATCGTCTTCATGATCGATTTCCATTCCCAGGTTGCGATGGAACGGCGCTCATCACGCCGCTACCCCGGCAGGTTCTGCGCCGGAATGGAGCCAGCATAGGGGATCGGCCAGACCCGTTGGATCGTCCGAACCTGTGAAGAATGACTATCTAAGGTTGTGCAGTCGCCAAAAAGGCGACGCTTCAGGGTTGTGAAGCCACGGATTACGCGGGCGCAAAGCCCGTCTGTCAGATTCACTGATTCGAAATCATGAATATAGTTGAACAACCAATGGTGGCAGGACTATGGCGAAAAGAAGGAGAATACACGCTCCGCGCCAGCATTGGTTCCCAAGCTCCTATGCAAAGGTATTGAAACCACGAATTGTCTTTGGGCGCCCCGAAACACCTCCTAAATTAATTTATATGAATTTATACAGCCACAGACGATCGGGTGCTGCCATGCCACGACCGCTCTCAGCCATACCAGTCCCCGCCACGGTCACCCTGACCGAAGCCGTGATCCTCTGGACCGAATGTTTGCACGGTATGGGCGAGTTGCCCGCCGCGATGCGCAGTCTGTCTCGCCATGTGCGGGCCGAAGCCGCCGTCCTGATGCGCGCCAACAGCCAGACCGGCAAACATCGCATCCTCTCCTCCTGCGATGGCAAGGCGGCGAGCGGCGCATGCCCCCTGCCGCAACCGCTTGGCCTCAGCCTCATCACGATAGAGCCGCACCGGGCGCGCGCGGGAAGCCTC
Source organism: Rhodobacter sp. (assembly GCA_013824045.1). GTDB lineage: Bacteria > Pseudomonadota > Alphaproteobacteria > Rhodobacterales > Rhodobacteraceae > Paragemmobacter. The sequence goes on from PNND01000043.1 coordinate 16,497, forward strand.
TGGTCGTTGCGCGACCCCAGCCGGGCCGAGGCCGACCGCCTCGATCCGCAACAAAATCGCTGGCTCTCCCAGCGTGCCATTGCCGACGTGATCGTCATCGTGCTGGGCCACAGCGCAGACTTCATCGACCTGCTGGAATTTCACCTGCCCCGCCGCATGGACCGGCGGGATCAGGAACAGCTTGAAAACCTCGCACAGGCCATAGCCTTCGCCTGGAACCGCCGCCCCACCGGGCGCATCGCGCGGCTGATGTCAAACACACCCGCAATCACACGCCGCATGGCCCAGACCCCTCCGTCCTCAGCCAACGCACTGTCCAGCGAAAATCCTTGGCAGCTGACGGCAACGGAACTGCGTATCTGCACCCTGATCCGCGACGGTCTTGCGGCCACGGACATCGTCTCTCACTTCGGCGTTGCGGAGTCGACCGTCCGGTCGCATCTGCGCAACATCTACGCCAAGGCAGGCGTCACCGGACAAGTGGGCCTTGTCCACAAACTGCTGGACAACGCCCCCGCCAAGGCCGCGATCCACTGAAA
>PNND01000046.1 GCA_013824045.1 Rhodobacter sp.
ATACCTGCCGGATCTCCGCAGGTCAGCGCGATCGGCGGCAAGGACGCGCTCACCGCTCCTCGATGATCGCTTCCGACCGCAGTTCTTCCATGAAGCCCTCGGCCAAGGCGGTCAGCTGCTGGTTGCCCAACTGGTTGCGCACGGCTTCACGGTCGACCAGCGGCTTGTCCTCGGCTTCTGCCGCGTCGCTTTCGGCGGTTGTCACCGGAATTTCGGCGGCATTCGGGTCGGCCTCGGGGATGCCGGTGCGCAGGCAAAGCATCAGCAATTCGTTATAGGTCCCGCGCCCACGCAGCACGCTTTCGCCCGGGTCCAGCTTGGCCAGTTCCAGCCCGATATCCTGCGGCACGGCGTCCATCATCTGCTTGGTTACCCGCAACTGTTCGGCCGGCAGGCCGCGCGCAAGGGGGTAGAGATCGCCGCAATCATCCGTCTGCTGGCGCACCACCGCCGGGTCCAGGTTCGGCGGCAGAGCGAACTGGGCATATTCCACCTCGACCTGCGCCGGCATGGCGCTTTCCAGATCGCTGATGCTGTTCAACTGAAACAATACTACCGCCTGCGGCACCACGATCGGATCGGACACTTCACCCGGCGACAATGTCAGCACTTGTTGGGCAATGGCCGGTGGCAGATTGCTGATCGGAACCCAGTCCAGCCGCCCGCCGCGCCCGGCAGACGGGGCCGCCGAAAACTGCCGCGCGGCAGAGGCGAAGCCCGCCTCCGAGCCGCTGTCTGCCTTGATAGCACGGGCCTGATCCAGCACGGGAGAGATGTCCTCGCCCTGCACCGGGATGATCAGTTCCGAAAGAAGCACCTGCACCTGCGGGGTCTTGGCGTTCTCGGCCAGCGCCCGGTCAATCTGGGCTTCCGAGATGCGGACCTGCGAGGCGAACTTGGTCCGCACCACATCACGCCACAATAGCCCATTGGCCACGAAATCGCGAAAGGTTTCCGGCGCCACGCCCTCTTGCGCCAGCGCTTCGGTGAACTGTTCCGCCGTCAGGTTGGCGCGGGCGGCGAATTCTTCCATGCCCTGCTTGACCTGTTCGGCGGTCAGGGAGATATCCATGTCCTTGGCCGCCTGAGCACCAAGACGGTCGCGCATCAGCGCGTCCAGCGCCTCTTTCTCGGGGTCGCCGGGCGCGCGCAGGGCGCGCAGGAACAGCATCCGCTGTTCCATTTCGAAATTGGTCACGGTCTGGCCGTTGATCACCATCCGGGGCGCAAACAGCCCGCCCTCCTGCGCCGGGGCCATGCCTGCCCCCATCGCCAGAAGCGATGCCCCCAAAAGCGCTGCCCTCATGGCCTCTGCCGCCTTGTTCCGCGAACGATCCGTCATTCCCGTATCCCGTATCCTGCCTTGCACCGTGTCTTGTCTTGTACCGTCATCGCCTGCACATGCGCGCCGGTCCCGCCTCGGTTCCACCGCCAAAGCCAAGCAATTCGACCGATAGATCGACCGTCGTGCCTGGCCGCACAGTAGTGGATGACGTGAACCGACGCGAGAGAGAAAGATCAACCAGCAAACACTCGTTCTTGAAGCTCACGCCGAAATCGGCGCTGCGATAGCTGTCGGCTTCGAAATCATAGCGACCCGCCGCGGTTGCCTGCCAGCCGGGGCTGATCTGATAGCCACCGCCCAACACAAGGTCCGATACGCGATTGGGCCGAGACTCGGCCAGATCGGCGACGGACCAGATATAGCCGGTGTTGAACCAGACCTGCGGGCTGCCATATTCGGCCAGCACTTCGCCGCGCGTCACCGTCAGATCATCATCGGAAATGACCCGCCCGGCAAAGTTCAAGCCATTGGCCGTTTCGGCCGTCACGGCCAGCAGCCAATCCGATGTGCTGCCGCTCAGCCCGGATGCATTGGAAAAGCCCGTCGCGGGTGCATCGCGGAACACGCGGCCTGCTGTGATGCCCATCGTCCAGCCGGCCGGGTCGATCCGCGTCCAGCTGACGCCCAGATTGGCGCGAAGACCGGTTTCCACGACATCCGTTCCGGGAAAGCGGTTCAGCGAAAACAGATTGGATTCGTCAAACTCTACAAGGCGGCTGTCTTCGTTCGGGATCAGGTCTCCGTCATCATCAGACCAGACAAGCTGCGCCACTGGTTCGATCACCTGCGCCACGCCATCGGCCCCTGCGCGCACCCATGGCCAGCGGAACTCAACCGCACCGGCGCCGTACAGGCGCGACGGGCTGCCGCCATAGGTGGCGTCGTCCGAGATATCAAAGGTATCCAGCCGCACCTCGCCCAAGGCAGCAAGGACGATGCCGTTGGTCGTCACCCAATCCTTGCGCCAATCTGCGCCGATCGACAGGCGCTGCATGTCAGAGCCTTCGGAGATATCATCCGGGTCTGCCCCATCCAGCGGGTTCGAAGACTGCCGCGTGTGGGTATGGCTGCCAAAGCGCAACGCCCCTTCGCCCCCCAGCGCGCCCAACTGGAAGCGCTGGATATAGGTGGAATCGGTGACCAGATAGGGAGTGGCCGAGGGGAAATCTCCGGCACGCAACGTATCGAAATTGAAGATCCGGGCGGCGATGTATTCGTCCCGGCGGACCCGGTCCACCTGGATCGTATTGGTCAGGCGGTCGGTATCGCTGATCCCATAATCGGCCAGATAGGCATCGTCGCTGACCGCTTCGCCATGAAAGGCCAGCCGATAGCCGCGCGGAAGGCGGAACACACCATCTGCGACCACATAGCCGCGCGTGTTGTTGGGCTGGATGTCATCCCGCGCAAGGGTGCCCGAGATCGCGATATTGCCCGTCTCGAACGCCTGCCGGTACCGCACCTCCAGCGCCTTCGCGCCGCTGGTCGTCAGTGTCGGCGAAAAGGTAAGGTCGCGCGACGGGCCGAGAGCCACGAAATAGGGCAGGGTGACGCCGGTTCCCAGATCGGTCCGGTTGGTGAAGGTGGGCATCAGAAAGCCCGTACTGCGGTCCAACGTCGGATCCGGAATGCGCAGGCGCGGAATATAAAGCAGCGGCATGCCCGCCACGCGCAACTGGGCATGGTCGAAATAGATCTGTTGCGCCGTCTGGTCATGCAGCACGCGCCGGGCACGGATTTCCCATAAGGGCGTCGTACTGCCCGCACAGACCTTGCAGCTTGAGGCCACGGCATTGTCCAGTTGCAGATAACGCCCCTCGCTGCGCACCATCTGCGCCGCCGCCATCTGCAATTGCTGGTTCAGCACCACCCGCGCGCTTTGCAGGATGCCTTCGGTCAGGTCCGATGACAGATCGGCCTGCGCGGCCACGATGACGGTCGACCCGTCCTCATCCGTCAGGCGGATCGGGCCTTCGATGCGCAACTGATCGGTGCTCTGGTCAAAGACGATGCGTTCGGCCGTCAAGCGGCGACCCTGATAGAACACCTCGACCGACCCTTCGGCGATCAGGCGGGAATCTGCCGCAATTTCAAGCCGATCCGCGATGAGGGTCGCGGTTTCCTGCGCCATCAACCCACCCGGAGAGGCCGAACCCAGCAGCGCCGCAACCGACAGCGCCAGCGCCAGCGGGCGGAATGCCGCAAAACGGCGGGGTTTTCGGCGGCGGAAATCGGGGCCACGGGCCATGTCAGCCATCCTCCAGATGCAGAAGAAGGCCAAGCGCCATCATTGTGGCGGCCACGGGTGGGGCCCATGCGGCAAGTGCCACGGGTATCTGCCCGTTCTCACCCAGAACCTGCGCGAAGTTGCGCAGGAAAAAGATCGCAAACCCGCTGAGCACGGCAAACAGCACCAGCGTGCCGGTCTTGCCGAACCGGGCATGCCGCATGGTGAACCCTGCCGCCACCAGCACCATGGCCGCCAGAAGCAAGGGCTGCGCCAGTTCCATCTGGAACCAGACTTGATGGGATCGCGCCGAGAACCCCGCCCGTTCCAGCCCGGCGATGTAAGAGGGCAGCGACCAGAAAGGGATGGCCGAGGGTGATCCGAAACTGTCGCGGATAGCTTCGCGTGTCAGGTCTGAGGGCAGGGTGCTGCCATCGGGCATCCGGACCGAGCTTTGTTCGGGATTGGCGGCAGTCAGATCCCAGCGCTTTGCCCCTTCCAGTACCCAGGCCCCGGGTTCCAGCCGCGCGACATTCGCCTCAATCCGCGCGGCGGGCAGGCCATCGGAATCCAAGAGAAGGAAGCTTACGCCGTAAAGTTCGGTGCCATCCTGATTGGTGCGCGCAGCTTGAATAACAGTCTGGCCGTTGCCATCGCCTTGCCGCAGCCATAGGCCGTTTTCCGACACCGACATCGCGCTTGATCCGCCCCGCGCAAGATCGGCCTGTGCATTGTCATAAAGCCGGGTGGTCGCGGCGACAAAGGGGTTCATCACGGCCACCGCAACCAGCCCGCAGATCAGGGCTGTCACCACCGGCGCGATCAGAAAGCGCAGGCCCGACCGGCCCGCCGCCCGAACCACGACCAATTCGCTGGATCGGGCCAGCGCCATGAACAGTGAAATCGCGGCCAGCACCACGATCAGCGGCAGGATGCGGTACAGGCTTTCCGGCACATTCAGCGCGGCCAGATGCAGCGCCGAAACAAGCCCTGCATCGCTCTGGTTCACGCGGCGCAACTGATCGATCGTGTCGATCAGCAGCATGATCCCGAAGAACACCCCCAGAACCACCAGGAACGACCCCATGAACCGCCGCGCGATGTAAAGGCTGAGCGTCATGCCGCCGCTCCTCGCAGATGCCTTGGCCTTTGCGCCAGATAGAGCAACAACGCAGCGATCCCAAGCCCGGTAAGCGGGGCCACGTAAACCGCAGGCCAAAGCCGTGCATCGTCCAGCGCCATGGCAGAGCCGGTCGTGTTCAGAAGCTGCAGGAAGATCAGGATACCCACGGCGCCAAGGATCTGTCGCCACAGGCCAAAGCGGCTGAAGGCGCCAATCAAGAGGGTGGCAAAGCCCACCAGCGCTGCCGCGGCGCTGAGGAAAGGCTGCGCGAGCCTTGTATGCACCTCTTGCAGGATCGTGGCGCGTTCGGCACCCGTGCGGGCCTGCAATTCTTGCGGATCTGCAGAAAGAAGCTCTGCGGTGGTCAAGTGGTCGGGTGAGACAAGCGTCTGGGTCCTGTCGGCCAGCATTTCGGAAAGGTCATAGGTCACATCGTCAAAACGCGTGACTGACAGGCTTTGCCTGTCGTCACGGGTCAGGGTCTGCGCGATGCCATCAAACATCAAAAGGGTCGGCCCGTTTTCGCCCCGCGCCAGCAGCGCGCGGCGGGCGGTATAGGTGGTCCGCTCGGCGGCATTACGCTCATCCGACAGGAACAGGTCCCGCAATTCGCCCTGCTGGGTGATGTCGCGGATGTAGAGCGTCACCCCGGTGGCGGGGTGCATGAACTGCCCCTCGGTGAGATAGCGGGCGGTCACATTCTCGGCCAAGGCCGCCTCACGCTCCGACAGCATGGCCCCGCTCCACGGGACCAGCACATTCATCAGCAAGAGGTGCAACGCTGTGACGATTCCGCCGAAATACAGAACCGGCCGGGCAAGGCGAAAGCCGGAAAAACCGGTGGCCTGCATCACCACCAACTCGCTTTCCTGCGTCAGCCGGTTGGTCACATAAACCGTTGCCGCAAAGGCCGCGATGGGCAGAACCAGCCGGATCACGTTGGGCAGCATCAGAAGCGAGAATTCAAGGAAGACCAGCGCGGAATGGCCATCGCCGATCAGCCTGTCGAACAGGCCAACGGCGCGGTTGACCCAGTAGACAGACACAAGAATTAGGGCAAAGAAGCCGAACAGCGCAACAAGTTGCGACAGCAGATATCTGTCGAATTTTGACACGCTGACTGCATCCCCGTTTCTTCGCTTTTGGTGAATCTAACGGAAATCCCCAGCGGGGAAAACTCATATCTGGTCAATCGCGGGCGGGGCGGGTAGCGTTTTGCCAATCTCTGCACCGCCGCTGTCCGGCATGTGCCTTCCGCCAAGGATTCCCCGCATGACCCATCCCGTTCCGATTCATTTTCGCCCCGTCGATCTTGACGCCCTGCCGCGCATCACGGGGCGGATCGTGGCCTTTGCGGATGGGCCAAATGCGCTCAGCCCGGCCATCCGACGGCTGGACAAGCTGACACGCGGCGCGGTGACAAGGCTTTTGAACAACGAAGCCTTTGACAAGCTGAAACCGGGTGAGGCGGTAGAATTGGCTTGGCCTTCGGGCCTGCTGGCCGATGCGCTGCAGATTGTGCGTCTGCCCAAGCGCGCCGATATCGACAAGGCCCGCAAAGCAGGTGGCGCGATCGGCCGTGCGCTGACCCCCGCCGGCACGACCATTCTGGCGGAAAGCCAGGCGCAAGCGGCCGAAATTGCCTTTGGTGTGGCAATGCGGGCCTATGATTTCAGCGCCCACAAGACAGGGGAGCGCAAGGTTCCCGGCCATGTCGCCTTCATGGTGGCCAACCCTGAGGCGGTGGCGGCGGCCGCCGCGCCGGGGGCTGCGGTGGCAGAGGGTGTGTTCTTCACCCGCGATCTGGTGAATGAACCAGCCAATATCCTGACCACCTATGATTTCGCCGCGCGGCTGGCCGCGATGCAGGAACTGGGGCTGGATGTCGAAATCCTTGAGGAAGAGGAACTGTCCAAACTGGGCATGGGCGCGCTTCTGGGCGTGGGGCAAGGATCGGAAAGCCCTTCCAAGGTCGTGGTCATGCAATGGCATGGCGGCGAGAAAGGCGCGCCCCCGTTTGCGCTGGTGGGCAAGGGCGTGGTGTTCGACACGGGCGGCATCTCGATCAAGCCTGCCGGTGGCATGGAAGATATGACCATGGACATGGGCGGCGCAGGCGTGGTGGCAGGTGTGATGCGCACGCTGGCCCTGCGCAAGGCCAAGGCAAATGTCGTGGGTCTGGTGGGGCTGGTGGAGAACATGCCCGACGGGCGGGCGCAGCGTCCCGGCGATGTCGTCAAGACGATGAAGGGCGACACGGTCGAGGTGATCAACACCGATGCCGAAGGCCGCCTCGTTCTGGCCGATGTGCTGTGGTATGCGCAGGAGCGGTTCAAGCCGGTGGGAATGATCGACCTTGCCACCCTGACCGGGGCGATCATCATCGCCTTGGGCCATGAAAACACAGGCGTCTTTTCCAACAATGATGATCTGTGCAACGCCTTCCTGAAGGCCGCCAAGGCCGAGGGCGAGGGGGCATGGCGCATGCCCATGGGCGATGCCTATGACGCCAAGCTGAAATCCCGCATCGCCGACATGATGAATGTGGGCGGGCGCGATGGTGGGGCCATCACGGCGGCGCAGTTCCTGCAGCGTTTCGTGAAACCGGAAATCCCGTGGTGCCATCTGGATATCGCAGGCACCGCGCTGTTGAAATCCGACAGCACACTGGCGCCCAAGGGGGCGACGGGCTGGGGCGTCATGGCGCTGGATCGCCTGATCCGCGACAAGTTCGAGGCGAAGTGACGCTGCCATGGGCGTGGTGATGTTCTATCACCTGACGCGGTCCTCGGTGGAGGAGACGCTTTTGATGCTGCTGCCCCGCGCCGTGGCGCAGGGCTGGCGCGTGATGCTGCGCGGCACCGATCCGGCGGCGCTGGAGCGGCTTGATGCGCGGCTCTGGACGGCGGAAAGCTTGCCCTTTCTGCCGCATGGCATGGCGGGCGGCCCGCATGATGCCGATCAGCCGGTGCTGATCGGGCAGGGCGCAATCGCCAATGATGCCAAAGGGTTGTTCCTGATCGACGGGGCCGAGACTGCGCCGGAAGAGGCACGGCCGCTGGAGCGGGTCTGGCTGTTGTTCGACGGGGGCGATCCGGCGCAACTGACCGATGCACGGGCCAAGTGGAAGGTGCTGACCGAGGCCGGTCTTGCGGCGCAATACTGGTCTGAGGAAAGCGGCAAGTGGGAAAAAAAGGCGGAAAAGGGCTAAGCGCCCCTATCGCCGCAGGATCATCCTGTCGCCCGCAATCTCAACCCGGTAGAGCGACAGATACTCCATCCCCAACAGTGAACCCGACATCTCGCCCTGATTGACCCAAGCGCTGAAGTCGTTGTCTTGATAGGGGCCGAGGGTGACGCTGGGCAATTCCACCCGCGCCGTCCGGACCGTTCCGTTCGCCGTCTGGGCCGAGCCAAGATACATCAGCGACTCCGGGTCGATCCCGACACGGCGGGCATCCCGATCAGACAGAACCATGTTGGTCGCCCCGGTATCAGCCAGAAACTGGATGGGCGTACCGTTGATCTCCAGCGTCAGGTAGTAATGACCGTCCTCCGCTCGCGGCACTTCGATGGTGCCTGCCTCGGAGATCATCTGTTGCGGGGCGATGTCGGTGCGCAGATCATTCCAGAGCCCATAGCCCGCCATCACGCCGATGAAGATCAGGCCCCATGCGGCGGCGGTGCGCAATGCCTCGCCCATGCGCTTGCGGTATTCAACGATGATCCAGCCGCCGACCGCCGCCAGCAGCAGGACGAGGTAGAGCAGACGGCCTGTGGTTTCCGAATCCATGCGGTTTCTTCCTGTTTGCCAGCAGGATATGGGGGTGCATGCCGCAGATGGAAAGGTCAGCCGATCAGACCGGTTCCCTTGATCCCGTCGATCACGAATTGCACTGACAGCGCCGCCAGCAACATGCCCAAAAGCCGGGTGATGACGATGGTGCCCGTGCGGCCCAGAAGCCGCTCCAGCGGCGGCGAGGCCAGCAGGAACAGGAAGGTGGTCGCCAGCACCAGCGCCATAAGGCCCAATACGGCAAAGGTGCCGGGCCAGCCCGGCGCTTCACCCACCAGAAGGATCATGGTGGCAATCGCCCCCGGCCCGGCGATCAGGGGGATGGCAAGCGGGAAGACGGAGGGATCATGGTCCGGGTCTGTTTTCTGCCCTTCGCGCCTTTGGGTGCGGCGTTCGAACAGCATGTCAAGCGCGGTCAGGAACAGCAGGATGCCGCCCGCGATGCGGAAGGCAGGCATGGTGATGCCCACAAAGGCAAGGATGGATTCCCCCGCCAGCCCGAACAGCAACAGCAGGCCAGTCGCAATCAGACAGGCCCGCAGCGCCAGACGGCGGCGGTGTTCGGGTGTCATGCCCTGCGTCAGTGCGATGAACAGCGGCACCAGACCGGGCGGATCAATCACCACGAAAAGCGTGGCGAAGGCGGTGATGAGGAAGGCTGTTTCGAGCAAGGGCGACCTCCGGTTTTGGGCAGCCTAGGGTTGCGGAAGGTGTCTGGCCAGCGAATCCAGCGCCTTGCGTTCGGCACCGATCAGACAATGCGCGGACCGAACGTCGCCGGATCAATGCCGGGGGTTGACCAGAACTCGGCGGCAAAGGGCGGCAGGCGGGACAGCACCCGATCAAGATCTTCACGCAGCACCGCGCAGCGTAGGGCATAGGCGGTGCTGGCGACGCAGGTTTCTGGGGCAATGTTGTGATGGCGGCGCAGGGCGCGCGCCTCGGCTGTCCAATCCGCGCGGGTGCCGGGCGGGGCAGGCGGATCGGACAGGTTCCAGTCTGCGATAAAGAGCGCCCGCAGAACAGAGGGCAGTACCTGTGCGAAATCAATGGCTTGCTGCGGCGTCAGGCGGCGGCGAAAAGCGCGCAGAACGCCTTCAACAGTGGTGAAGGTGCTGTGGTCCGTGGGCGTGCCCATCGCCTGCTGCGCATCTGCCAGAAAGGCCTGCCATTCCCGCGTCGCCTGCCGATAGGTCCACGGCATCGGCATGGCTTACGCGGCCTCGGCCTGCTCCAGCCGATCCTGCGCGGAAAGCCAGAGCGCCTCGGCCTTGTCCAGCGCTTCCATCACCTCGGCATACTTGCGGTTCCAGGTTTCCAATTCGCCGATGCGGGAGGATTCGTAGAGTTCCGGATCGGCCAGCTTCTTGGCCAGCTTGTCGCGCATGTCGTTGATCTTGGCGAGGCGGTCTTCGCATTTGCGCACCTCAGCGCGCAGGGCAAGGATTTCGTCGCGGCTGGCTTTCTTTGGCTTTTCAACCGCTTTCGGGGCGATCTTTACCTCTTCATCGCCAGCCAGAAGCATCCGGCGATAGGCTTCCAGATCCTCGTTGTAAGGCGTGACAGCCCCACCCTTGACCAGCCACAGCCGATCGGCCACCAGCGACAAAAGGTGCATGTCATGGCTGACAAGGATCACCGCGCCGGAATATTCGGTCAGCGCTTCGACCAGCGCCTCGCGGCTTTCCATATCAAGGTGGTTGGTCGGTTCATCGAGGATCAAGAGATGCGGCGCGTCGATGGTGGCCAGCAGCAGCGAAAGCCGCGCCTTTTGCCCGCCTGACAGACGGCCCACCTGTGTTTCCGCCTGATCCGCCATCAGACCGAAGCCGGCAAGCCGCGCGCGCAGGCGGGGCTGGCCTTCATCGGGGCGCAGGCGTTGGATGTGCTGCAGCGGTGTCTCATCGATGTGCAGCTCATCCACCTGATGCTGCGCGAAGTAACCAATCCTTAACTTGGACGAGCGCGTGAAACGGCCCTCAAGCGCGGGAAGTTTGCCTGCCAAGAGCTTGGAAAGCGTGGACTTTCCTTCTCCATTACGGCCCAGCAGGGCAATACGGTCGTCCTGATCAATCCTTAAGGAAAGCTTTTTCAGGACGGGCGGGCCGCCATAGCCCACGGCGGCACCTTCCATATTGATGATCGGGGGCGACAACTCCTCAGGTGCCGGGAAGGTAAAGACCACGCGCTTGGCATCTTCGGGCGCGGTGATCGGGGTCATTTTCTCCAGCATCTTGACGCGGGATTGCGCTTGAACGGCCTTCGACGCTTTTGCCTTGAACCGGTCAACGAAGGATTGCAGATGCGCGCGCCGCGCCTCTTGCTTTTTCGCCTCGGCCTGCAAAACCGCGCGGCGTTCGGCCATCTGCCGAGCGAACTGGTCGTAAGGGCCTGTCCAATATGTCAATTTCCGCTGATCCAGATGCAGGATGCCCTGCACGGCGCGGTTCAGAAGGCCACGGTCATGGCTGATGATGATGACGGTATGGGGGTATTTCTGAAGATAAGCTTCCAGCCAGAGCGCACCTTCGAGATCGAGGTAGTTGGTCGGTTCGTCCAGAAGCAGCAGGTCAGGCTGGGAAAACAGCACGCCTGCCAGCGCCACCCGCATCCGCCAGCCGCCGGAAAAGGCCGAGCAGGGCATCAGTTGCTGATCCGCGTCGAAGCCTAACCCCTTGAGAATGCTGGAGGCGCGGCCCTCAGCCGACCAGGCGTCGATGTCCGCCAGGCGTGCCTGAATTTCGGCGATGCGGTGGGGGTCGGTGGCGGTGTGGGATTCGGCCAGCAATGCGGCGCGTTCTGTATCGGCCTGCAGGACAGTGTCGAGCAGCGAGGTTTCCGAGGACGGCACCTCTTGGGCCACGCCGCCGATGCGGGCGCGCGAGGGCAGGGTGATTGACCCGCCCTCTAACGCAAGTTCGCCGCGTATCAGCCTGAAAAGCGTGGTTTTTCCGGTGCCGTTGCGGCCCACAAGGCCGACCTTGTGGCCGGTGGGAATGGTGGCAGAGGCCTGCTCCAACAGAGGGCGGCCTTCGACGGAATAGGTGATGGCGTCAATGCGTAACATGGCGCAGGGCTTGCCCTATGGGCGGCGCGGCGTCAACGGGACGTGTGGAAGGAGCTGTGGGCCAAGGTGTTCAGCAGCGCAGTGCAGCAGCGCAGTGCAGACGGGCGTATGCACGCAGCGCACGGGTGTTTAGCGCTTTGTTGAGGGGCGGCTTTTCATTGTTACAGGCCCATGCTAGGTGCGCCGCACATGAATTCCGGCGCGGGGATCCCCCACGCGCCCCAAAAACAGAACCCAGAAACGGAGTGGCCACAATGGCAATCGAACGTACCCTGTCGATCATCAAGCCCGATGCGACCAAGCGCAACCTGACCGGCAAGATCAACGCCAAGTTTGAAGAAGCCGGTCTGCGGATCGTCGCGCAGAAGCGCATCCACCTGACCATGGCGCAGGCCGGTCAGTTCTATGCCGAACACAAGGAGCGCGGCTTCTATGGCGAGCTGTGCGAATTCATGGCGTCCGAGCCGGTGGTCGTGCAGGTTCTGGAAGGCGAAGGCGCCATCCTGAAGAACCGTGAAGTGATGGGCGCAACCAACCCGGCCAATGCCGCCGAAGGCACGATCCGCAAGGAGTTTGCCCTGTCGGTTGGCGAGAACTCGGTCCACGGGTCGGACAGCGAAGCTTCTGCTGCGCGCGAGATCGCTTTCTTCTTCTCGGGCCTCGAACTGGTCGGCTGATCCGCGCGGATCAGCGGCGACGTTCCACGACGCCAAGCATATCAAGGGCCGCTTCGATTTCGGAGCGGCCTTTTCCTTTCATGCTGGCCTTGATCGCATCGAAACGAAGGCGCAGCGCGGCCTTCTCATCGCCTTGGCAATCATTCCAGGGTCGGCCCTGCAGGCCCATGACGATGACGTAATAGCCGATGAAATGCGGGGCCGTGCCGCTGGCCAACAGGCGACGATAGGCTTCATCGGGGCCAAGCGCGCGCAGCTCTTCCGCGGAATGGATGCCCGCCTTGGCAAAGGCGGCCTCGGTCGCGGGGCCGAGATTGGGGATGGACGAGACAGGGGTGGGCATCAGAGACGGCCTTGAATGAAACAGGGCCAGCCTAGCGGCTGGCCCGGTCTCAGGAAAGCGTCTGTTCCGGTCTGCTTGGGTTCAGATGGCGGCCCAGTCGCGGAAGATCGGGGTGGACCCTTGCTGTTGCTGGGTGGACCCTTGGGATTGGTCTTGTTGCTGCGAAGGCGCGGTGCTGCCGCCCTGTTGCTGCGTGGTGCTGTTCGGCTTTTTGGCCATCTTTTCTGCTCACTCCGGCTCTGCTTCGAAATCGCCTCTCAGACTTGAGCGCGGGAAAGGGCCGCGACAAGACGCAAGGATGACGAATTTGCGACGCGCTACAGGGGATGTGCGACATTTGCAACAGTTTCAGGGGCTTGGAGTTGAAAAACCCGTGCACGATCGCGCGACCAGCCGATGTGGGTGGCGGAAAACCGGATCGCGGCTGTCTGCCGGGTCAGGGATTCGGCGCCTGCGCGCGATGACGATCCGACGCGTGCCGGGACGCAGAGGCGTTGAGGGGTTTCAAGCCGCCCCCGGCCCGTGCAAGGGTGGCCGCGAAATGCGGAGGCATCCATGACCGACCTGATCCCGGTGTTCGACGGCCATAACGATATTCTGTACCGTCTGCTGATGGCCCCCGCCGCGCGCGAAGCGATCTGGCTGACCGGCGAGGGGAAGGGTCATCTGGACTTGCCGCGCATGAAGGCGGGCGGTTTTGCGGGCGGGCTTTTCGCGATCTATGTGCCCACCCCCAGCAAGGGCGATGACGCCTCGATCGAAGCCTTGATGGACCGTCCGCCCTATGCGTTGGACCTGCCGGGGCAATTGCCTTTGGGACCAAGCCAGGTGGTGGCAGTAGAGCAGGCCGGGCATCTGATGTGGATGGCGCGGGCATCAGTCGGGGCGTTCCGGCTGTGCCGGACGGCGGCCGAGATCGAGGCCGCCCGGGCCGAGGGTGTGATCGCGGGGGTCATGCATATGGAGGGGGCCGAGGCGATCGATCCCGGTTGCGATGCGCTGCATGCCTTTCACGCCATGGGCCTGCGATCCTTGGGGCCGGTCTGGAGCCGCCCCACGGCCTTTGGCCATGGGGTGCCGTTCCGCTTTCCCGGCACGCCCGATACGGGGCCCGGGCTGACGGAGGCGGGCAAGCGGCTGGTGCGCGAGTGCAATGCGCTGAAGATCGTGATCGATCTGAGCCATCTGAACGAAAAGGGGTTCGATGATGTAGCGCGGCTGTCGGATGCGCCGCTGGTGGCCAGCCATTCCAACGCCCATGCGGTGACTCCGTCGACCCGCAATCTGACGGACCGGCAACTGGACATGATCCGGGAACGGGGTGGTCTGGTCGGGCTGAACTTTGCCACGGTCTTTCTGCGCCCGGATGGCCGGCGCGACCCCAACATGGGCTGGGAGCCGGTGCTGCGGCATCTGGATCATCTGATTGGCCGTCTGGGCGAGGATCATGTGGGCTTTGGATCGGATTTCGACGGCGCGACCGTGCCGCAAGGCATCACCGATGTCGCGGGCCTGCCGCGCCTGATCGCTGCGCTGCGGGTGCATGGGTATGGCGACGACCTGATCCGCAAACTGGCTTGGGACAACTGGATGTCGGTCCTGCGGCGGACTTGGGGGCGGTGAAAGCAGAAAAATTCTTCTGCGAAGAATTTTCCGTGGCGATTTTTCTGCGAAAAATCGGGGTTTTCGGAGAAAACCCTTTTGGGCAAAATTTTCGCGGAAATTTTGCTCAGGCGACGTGCAGCAGATCTTGCAACGGGTGATTGTCGCGCACCAGATCCGCGAGGGTAACGCGGTCGAGTTCGCCATAGAAGGCGCGCAGCGCATCGGCCAGAACTCCCTTCAATCGGCAGCAGGCGACAAGGGGGCAGGTGCAATCATCGCCCGCGAAGCATTCGGTGAAAGGCAGCACCGCCTCGAACTCGCGGAACACTGCACCGACCGTGATCTCTTCGGGCGGATAGCCCAGCATCAAGCCACCTGCACGGCCCCGCACGGTGCGCAGGTACTTCTTTTGCGCGAGCAGGTGGATCACCTGCGCGAGGTGGTTCTCAGAGGCGTTGCAGGCGGCGGCCACCTCGGATTTCCGGACGATCCGGCCCGGATTGACGGCGCAGAACATCAAGGTGCGCATGGCGAGGTTGGTCCGTGTGGTGAGTCTCATGTCGCTCTCCGGGGTAAACAGATCGGGTGCTGTCGCCAAAGATTTATGCAAGACCCAACTTGTCCGACATGATCCAGATCAGATTGCCTTTGTGTCCTGTGTGGCTGCAGAGGCGTGGGAATCAGCCAAAGATGCGCGCCATGCAGTGGAAACTTCGCGAAGGGCGCGTTTGTTCAAATCGCTTTGGATCACAAACAGTGTTGTAATGCATAAGAAATGCACAAGGTCATTGCCAATGTTTGCGATAACTTTTAAACCGTTTTGAAAGAGGGAGCGCCTCTGCCTGGCCTGCCTGTTCCGGTTGGTGTCGCTTGACGCCCTGTCGGGGCGGCTTAGGGTTGGGCTGTGGCGACATCATGCGGATAGAGTGACGTGAACGATCTGAGCCTGACCCCGAACCTGTTGCAAGCCGACATCGCGCGGCATCTGACCTTCACGTTGGGCAAGGATGCGCCCAATGCCAGCGTCTATGACTGGCGCATGGCGCTGTCTTTTGCGATCCGCGACCGGATCGTGGAGCCGTGGTTCGCCTCGACCCGGCGGACATGGGCCGAGGATCGCAAGCGGGTCTATTACCTGTCGATGGAGTTCCTGATCGGGCGCCTCTTGGAAGATGCGACCACCAATCTGGGCCTGCGCGACATTGCCGAAGAGGCGATGGCGGGGTTTGGGCAGGATTTCCGGTCGATCGTCGAGGATGAGCCGGATGCGGCGCTGGGTAATGGCGGGCTGGGGCGGCTGGCGGCCTGCTTCATGGAGAGCATGGCAACGCTGGGTTGCCCCGCCTATGGCTATGGCATCCGCTATGAGCACGGCCTGTTCCGCCAGCGGTTCGAGTTCGGCCAGCAGGTGGAGACGCCCGAGGATTGGCTGAATCAGGCCCATCCCTGGGAATTCGCGCGGCCCGAAAGTGCCTATACGATCCCGTTCAAGGGGCATATCGAAACGCGTGACGGGCGCGATGTCTGGGTTCCGGGCGAAACCGTGCTGGCCGAGGCGCATGACACGCCCGTGATCGGCTGGCAGGGGAAATGGGCCAATACGCTGCGTCTGTGGGCGGCGAAGCCCACGACCATGTTCGATCTGGAGCGGTTCAACCGCGGGGATTATGCGGCGGCGGCCGAGCCAGAGGCGCTTGCGCGCACGCTGAGCCGGGTGCTCTATCCCGATGACACCACCTATCAGGGCAAGGAGTTGCGGCTGAAGCAGGAGTTTTTCCTGACCTCTGCCGCGCTGCAGGACATCCTGCGCCGCTATCTGGCGCGGCACAGCAATCTGGCCGATCTGCCCAAGCATGTGGCGATCCAGATGAACGACACCCATCCCGCGATTGCCGGGCCGGAACTGATCCGCCTGCTGGTAGATGAGCATGGCATGGCGTTCGAGGATGCGCTGGACACGGCGCGTGGCTGTCTGGGTTACACCAACCACACCCTGCTGCCCGAGGCGCTGGAGCGTTGGGCGACCTTTACCTTCGGCAATGTGCTGCCGCGCCATATGCAGATTGTCGAACGCATCGACAGCTGGCACCGCCGCACCTATCCGTCGCGCCCGCATTACGTGGGCATCGTGAAGCACCATGAGGTGCGTATGGGCGAATTGGCCTTTGTCATGGCGCATAAGGTGAACGGCGTTTCGGCGCTGCATTCGGACCTTGTGAAGAAGAACCTGTTTCCCGAACTGCACCGCCTGCATCCGGGGCGGATCATCAACCAGACCAATGGCGTCACGCCGCGCCGCTGGCTGAAGATGGCAAACCGCCCGCTGGCCGGGCTGATCACCGACACGATCGGCGCAGGATGGGAGGCCGATCTGGACCGGCTGCGCGGGCTGGAACCGCATATCGCGGGCAAACCCTTCCGTGACGCCTTTGCCGGGGCCAAGCGCGCCAACAAGGTGGCGCTGGCGAACTGGATCGCGTCGGAGTGCGGCGTGAAGGTCAATCCCGATGCGCTGTTCGATGTGCAGATCAAGCGCATCCACGAATACAAGCGCCAGCTTTTGAACATTCTGGAAACCATCGCGCATTGGAACCGGATCCGGTCCAACCCCAAGGCGACTTGGGTGCCGCGGGTGAAGATCTTCGGCGGCAAATCCGCGCCGGGCTATGCGGTTGCCAAGGAAATCATCCATCTGATCAACGATGTCGCCTCGGTCGTGAACAACGATCCCGTCACCGGCGATCTGCTGAAGATCATCTATCCGGCCAATTACAATGTCAGCATGGCCGAACGGTTGGTGCCGGCGGC
>PNND01000385.1 GCA_013824045.1 Rhodobacter sp.
CCCGCGCGAAGCCGAACGGTTCGAAGTCTATGCCTGCGGTGTCGAACTGGCCAACGGCTTTGGGGAATTGACCAACCCCGATGAACAACGCCGCCGCTTCCAGATCGAGATGGATGAGAAAGACCGCATCTATGGCGAACGCTACCCGATAGATGAGGATTTCCTCGCCGCATTGGCCCTGATGCCCCCCGCATCGGGCATCGCCTTGGGTTTTGACCGGCTGGTGATGCTGGCCACTGGCGCGCCGCGAATCGATTTGGTCCTTTGGGCGCCCGTTGCCGACTGACAGCCAAAAACCTCATATTTTCAGATATTTGCTACAATCACCGCGCAAAGAAGTGCATTGGTTCTTGGCGTGAAACAAAGCGGCCATCTTGCGGCAGGCGGTGGCAAAAGGGCCGCATAAACCAAAGTTTATGGCCATAAACGGGGTGCTCAAAGCTGCCTGATCCGGCCCTCCCCCCCGCTTGTCCGACTCGGCAAAGAGGCTCACCTTTCGGACATGGTCGTCGGGTCCATCCTGTGGTGGGGGCAAGCCCGGCGATCATGACAGGACAGACCCCGACACCACCCTTTACGCAGGCCAGTGCAATGCCGACCGTACAAGACAGCCAAGGCAGGATCAAAGACGTGACAGCGTATCGCCCCGCACCCGCAGAACGGCCCCGTATTCTGGTGGTCGATGATGATGCCATCAACCGCCTCGTCGCCCGCGTCCTGATCGAGGCTCGCGGCTATGAGGTGATCGAGGCCGAGGATGGCGAAGCCGCCCTCGCCACCTATGCGGCCTCCGACGATATCGGCCTTATCCTGATGGACCTCTCCATGCCGGGCAAAGATGGCCTTGAAACCACGCGCTGCCTGCGCGCGCAATCACGCCGCGGCGCCACGGTGCCGATCGTCGCGTTGACCCGCCATATCGACGATGACTCGCGCCGCAGCTGCTTTGACGCCGGGATGAACGGCTTCCTGCCAAAACCCATGTCCGCAACGGGCATCGAAAGCATCGTCTGCCTTGTCGGCCACGGCGCCCATCGCGCCCACGCCTGACAGTACCTCAGCAGTACCTGGCCCGATCCGCAGCAGCATGGCGGATCGGGCCTTCTTTTTTCCGCTCCCCCCACAACGCGAGCGCTTTACGGATTGATTGACGTACCTCAGTCTTGCCCGGATAAAGAACCATCCCCGACATGCGGGGCGCAGGGCGCAGGGATGACCAGACCGACGGTAAATGACATAGCCCGCGAAGCCGGCGTCTCGCTTGCCACGGTGGACCGTGTGCTGAACGCGCGCCCCGGTGTGCGTGCCAAGACGATCTCGGCGGTGAACGACGCCATCACCCGCCTTGGCTATGTCCGCGATCTCGCCGCCGCTAACCTTGCCCGCAGCCGATCCTATCGCATGATCGCCCTCTTGCCCGATGGCGACAGCCAGTTCGTGCAAACCCTGGCCGAGGCCCTGACCGAGGCCGCCGCCCTCGCCGCCGCCACGCGTCTGCGCCTCGATCTGCTGCGCTATCCGCCCGAAGACATGCATGTGCTGTCAAACCTGCTGGCTGGCTTCCAGCCCGAAGAGGTGGCCGGTGTCGCGCTGATGGCCCCTGAAACGCCGGTCATCCGTGATGCCGTCCGCGCCCTGCGCCAACGCGGCATTCCCCTTGTTGCGCTGGGTTCTGATCTGCCCAACACTGGCCGCGATCATTTCGTGGGCATTGACAGCCACGCCGCCGGTCGCACCGCGGGCGTCCTGATGGGCCGCTTCTGCCGTGGCCTCTCCGGGCGCGTGCTGGTTATCGCCGATTCCATGCTCCTGCGTGACAGCATCGAACGCCGCCGTGGGTTTGATGAGGTGCTTCTCGCCGATTTTCCCGCGCTGGATGTGATGCCCACACTGGAAACCCACGGCTCCGCCGATCAACTCCGCCGCGCTGTGGGCGATTGCCTTGCCGCCACGCCCGATGTCGTCGGTCTCTATCTGCTGGGCTCCGGCCACCGCGCACTCGCGGCCTTTCTGCGCGACCGCGGCCTTCTTGGCCGTTTCGTCGTGATTGGGCATGAGCTTACCCCGCATACGCGACAGGCGCTCATGGCCGGCCATCTGGATGCCGTGATCGCCCAGAATCCCGGCCATCTGGCCCGGTCCGCCCTGCGCGTCCTGCGCGCCAAGGCCGACCGCATTCCCATCGACGAAGGTCAGGAACAACTGCGGATCGAGGTGGTGATCCGCGAAAACCTGCCCGCCGAGCCGCGCGAAGATCAGCAGGGCGACGCCGCTTGATCATTGAAATCATTAAGTAATCTACAGGATTTTCTTCTGCCATTAAGAAATGAGGAACGTACCTCAAAAATTGGTGGACAGACTCGCCCCACCGCGCCTATCGTTATGTCAAAGAAGGCCCGGGGGCGGCACCGCGTCCAAACGGGCACGACAACACATCATTCTGAAACGGGAGGAACTACGATGAAGGCCAGACTTCTTGCCGCCTCTTCGGCGGCAGCCCTTTGCGTCGCGGGCATGGCGTCCGCACAAGAAAATGAACTCACCCTTTGCTGGGCCGCATGGGACCCGGCCAACGCGCTTGTTGAACTGTCCAAAGACTTCGAGGCCCAGTCGGGCATCAAGATGAACTTCGAATTCGTGCCATGGCCGAATTTCGCAGACCGGATGCTGAACGAACTCAACTCCGGCGGCCAGCTTTGCGACCTGATGATCGGCGACAGCCAGTGGATCGGTGCAGGCGCGGAAAGCGGTCATTACGTCAAGCTGAACGATTTCTTCGATGCCAACGCGATCTCGATGGATGCCTTTGTTCCGGCAACCGTGACGGGCTATTCCGAATGGCCGAAGAACACGCCGAACTACTGGTCGCTGCCCGCCTTTGGCGATGTGGTCGGCTGGACCTACCGCAAGGACTGGTTCGAACGTCCCGAACTGGCCGCCGAGTTCAAGGAAAAGTACGGCCGCGATCTCGTCGCCCCGCAGACCTTTGCGGAACTCAAGGATATCGCAGAATTCTTCCAGGGCCGCGAAATTGACGGCAAAACCGTCTACGGCGCCTCGATCTACACCGAGCGTGGGTCCGAAGGCATCACGATGGGCGCGATGAACGTGCTCTATTCCTTTGGCTTCAAGTATGAAAACCCGGACAAACCCTATGACATGCAGGGTTTCGTCAACTCTGCAGGCGCAGTGGCCGGGCTTGAATACTACAAGTCGCTCTTTGATTGCTGCACCCCGCCCGGCCTGTCGAACGCCTATATGGGCGAGGGGATCGACGCCTATAAGTCTGGCCAAGTCGCGATGCAGATGAACTTCGCCTTCACATGGCCCGGCTTCGAGGTTGATCCCAACGTCGGCGGCGGCAAGACCGGCTACCTCGTGAATCCGGCAGGCCCCAATGGCGAACGCTTTGCCCAGCTGGGCGGGCAGGGGATCTCGGTGGTGTCCTACAGCGAAAACCAAGAGGCGGCGCTGGAATACATCAAGTGGTTCGCTCAGCCTGAAGTGCAGCAGAAATGGTGGACGATGGGTGGGTTCTCCTGCCTGCGCGCCGTGGTCGAAGACCCGGGTTTCGCAGCCAGCCAGCCTTATGCACAAACCTTCCTCGACAGCATGGCCATCGTGAAGGACTTCTGGGCTGAACCCAGCTACGCAACCCTTCTCTCTGATAGCCAGAAGCGCTTCCACGACTATGTGGTTGCGGGTCAGGGCACCGCGCAAGAAGCCCTTGATGGCTTGGTCGCCGATTGGACCGTGACCTTCGAAGACGACGGCAAGCTCTAGTCAAAATGGGGCGAGGGTGACCTCGCCCCCACATCCCTTTGGGTCTTTCTTGAAAACCCTGTTTTGCCCCGCCAGATTGGCGGGCTTCCCTCCGCCAATTTTGGCGTAGACTGCCGCCTGTACCCCGAGTCCGAAGGCCGAGCCTGATGCAAGACACACCCCCAGCTACGCCCGCAGATCGCCTCGCCCGCGCCACGCCGCCGACGCTGGCCCGAAAGGTGCGCGGGCTGAGTGACCGGTCCATCGCCTGGATCTTCGTGGCGCCCACCATTCTCTTGCTGCTGGCCATCAACATCTTTCCGTTGATCTGGACGATCCGGCTGTCTTTCACCAATTTCCGCGCCAATCGTCCGAATGAACCTTTGGAATGGGTTGGCCTGCGCAATTACGAACGCATCCTGACCGATCCCGACGTCTGGCAAACCATGCAGGCCACGGCGCATTTCCTGTTCTGGACGCTGTTCTTTCAGGTCCTCCTCGGTTTCGCCTTGGCGTGGCTGATCAACCGCAAGTTTCGTGGCAACGATCTGATGACCACGCTGATCGTGCTGCCGATGATGCTGTCTCCGGCCGTGGTCGGTAATTTCTGGACCTTCCTCTACCAGCCGCAAATCGGCCTGATCAATTACGCGGTGGAATTCGTGACCGGCATCCCGGCCTCGTCCTTCACCATGCTTGGCTCCGTCAGCCTTGCGCCTTGGGCTATCGTCATCGTCGACACTTGGATGTGGACGCCCTTCGTGATGCTGATCTGCCTCGCCGGTCTGCGGTCTATCCCCGATTACATCTATGAGGCCGCCGAAATCGACCGCGCCTCAAAGTGGCGGCAGTTCTGGACCATGACCGTGCCGATGGTGCTGCCCTTCCTGATGCTGGCCGTCCTGTTCCGTGGCATCGAAAACTTCAAGATGTTCGATCTGGTGGTTCTGCTCACGGGCGGCGGCCCCGGTGACACCACCCTTCTGTCGTCGATCGAATTAAAGCGCGAAGCGTTCGAGAAATGGCGCACCGGCTATTCATCGGCCTATGCGATCATTCTTTTCGTCACGGTGTTCGGACTGGCCTCGATCTATGTCAAAGCATTGAACAAGGTCAAAGAAAGATGAGCGCGTATTCCGCAACAGAGCCATCGGCAGCCTCGAAATGGGTCGCAGGCACCCTTGTCACCCTCTACATGGTGATTACCCTTTTGCCGCTGGCTTGGATCATCTCGACCGGGTTCAAGACCGGCCCTGACAGCATCAGCTACCCGCCGAAGGTGATCTTCTCGCCCTCCATCGAAGGCTATGTGAACCTCTTTACTGACCGCACCCGTGCGACACCGGAACAACTGGCCACCATGCCGCCGCCCGAGAATTTCGTTGACGAAATCGTTCAGCGCCGGGGTGAGGTGATCACAGGCCCCTCGCGCTTTGGCGAACGCTTTCTGAACTCGGTGATCATCGGTTTTGGCTCGACCTTCCTGTCAATCTTCCTTGGTACGCTGGCCGCCTATGCCTTCAGCCGTTTCAAGGTGCCGCTCAAGGATGATCTCCTCTTCTTCATTCTATCGACCCGCATGATGCCGCCCATCGCCGTCGCGATCCCCATCTTCCTGATGTACCGCGAATTGGGCCTGTCAGACACGCATCTGGGCATGATCCTGCTCTATACCGGGGTGAACATCAGCCTCGCCGTCTGGCTGCTCAAGGGGTTCATCGACGAAATCCCGCGCGAGTATGAAGAGGCCGCGCTGATCGACGGCTACACCCGGTTCCAAGCCTTCCGCAAAGTCGTGTTGCCACAGGCCGCCACCGGCATCGCCAGCACCGCGATCTTCTGCCTGATCTTTGCCTGGAACGAATATGCCTTTGCCGTGCTGCTGACATCTGGCACGGCACAGACGGCCCCGCCCTTCATCCCCACGATCATCGGCGTCGGCGGTCAGGATTGGCCCGCCGTGGCGGCAGGGGCGACCCTGTTCCTACTGCCCGTGATGATCTTCACTATCCTGCTGCGCAAACACCTGCTGCGCGGCATCACCTTCGGCGCGGTGCGGAAATGAGCGCGTTTATCAAAGGTCTTCTCGCCCTGCGTCGCGGCCCATGGGAAATGCTGGCCACCATCCTGATCGCGCTGGGCGTGGTCATGCTGATGCAGCCCTTCGCCTTGGTACTGTTCACCTACAGCTTCCTCGTCACCCTTGTCGGAACGGTGATGTTCATCATCGTCAGCCATTTCAAGGAGTAGCGCCATGCTGGAAAAACTTTCGCCCATCCTGCCCGCCCGCGATATCCCTGCCACCGAGGCCTTCTGGCAGCGCATGGGCTTTGACACCGAATATCGTGACGATGCCGAATACCTGCTGATGAAGCGCGACGGGGCCGAGGTACACTTCTTCCACGACCCCGATCAGAACCCCGCCACCAACGACCACGGCGCCTACCTGCGCCCCGCCGACATCGCCGCGCTCGACCGGGAATGGTCCGCGCTCGGCCTGCCCACCACGGGCATCCCCCGCTACATCCCGCTTTCCGAAAAACCCTGGGGCATGGCGGAGCTTGCCCTTATCGACCTGAACGGAAATCTCATCCGTGCAGGGCAGGAGACCCCCCTTGGCTGAAATCGTCATCCGCAACCTGCGCAAGGAATTCGGCGCCTTCACGGCCGTCAAAGGCTCCAGCTTCACCATCAAGGATGGTGAGTTCTTCATGCTGCTCGGCCCCTCCGGCTGCGGCAAGACCACCACGCTGCGCATGATTGCGGGTCTCGAATTGCCCACCTCCGGCCAGATCCTGATCGACGGCGAAGATGTCAGCCAGAAGCCCGCCAGCCAGCGCGATATCGCCATGGTCTTTCAGATGTTCGCGCTCTACCCGCATATGAATGTGCGCAAGAACATCAGCTATCCGCTCGTCTCCCAAGGCGTGCCAAAGGCGCAGATCGCCGCCAAGGTGGCCGAGGTCGCGCGCATCCTCGGCATCGAATCCATCCTCGACAAACCCGTAGGTGGCCTTTCCGGGGGCGACCGTCAGCGTGTGGCGCTCGGCCGCGCCATCGTCCGCAATCCCAAGGCCTTCATGATGGATGAACCCTTGGGCGCGCTGGATGCTGAATTCCGCGAACATATGGCCGAAGAACTGCGCGCCCTGCACGACCGGATGAAGGCCACCACCGTCTACGTCACCCATGACCAGTTAGAGGCGATGCAGATGGGCGACAAGATCGTCGTGATGAACCACGGCGTCGTTGAACAATTCGGCACCCCGCAGGATATCTATGACCACCCCGCCACGCTCTTCGTGGCCGATTTCATCGGCAGCCCCGCCATGAACTTCCTGCGCTTTGACGGCACCGCGCAGGCGGGCGATCAAAGCGTCACGCTGGGCGGCATCCCCATCGCCCTGCCAGAACTGCAAGAGGCCGCCTCTGGCGCGCTGGTCCTTGGCGTGCGCCCAGAACATGTGGCGCTGGCCGACGATGCCCCCTATCGCGGGCGGATCGAGGCGTCGGAATATCTGGGCACCACGCAGATCGTGACGCTCTCCACAGCCCATGGCTCGGTCAAGGCGCGCATCCCCTCGGGCGAGGTGGCGCGACTGGGCGAAACCGTGGGCCTGCGGCTGAATGCGCGCACCCTGTCGCTCTTCGATGCAGGAACTGGCCGCGCCTTGCGGACGGCGGCCAATGCGGGGGTGCATCATGGCTGAGGTTGTTCTGTCCGGCCTGACCAAAACCTTCGGCGCCACCCGCGCCCTGTCCGATGTGTCGATGACCATCCCTGATGGGTCCTTCGTCGTCCTCCTCGGCCCCACTGGGGCGGGCAAGACCACGACCTTGCGCCTGATCGCGGGGCTAGACCGCCCCGATACGGGCGATATAGCCATCGCAGGCCGCTCTGTCCGCGATGACACCCCGGCGCAACGCGACGTGGCCATGGTGTTCCAGCAATACTCGCTCTACCCCCACCTCACCGTGCGCGATAATCTGGCCTTCCCCCTCCGCTCGCCCGTGATGAATTGGCCCGAAGCGCAGATCGCCAGTAAAATCAACGAAGTGGCCTCCGTTCTTCGCATCGCGCATAAGCTGGATAACAAGGCCACCCAGCTTTCCGGGGGCGAGATGCAGCGTGTCTCCATCGGGCGCGCCTTGGTCCGCAATCCGCGCATCTACCTGATGGATGAGCCGCTCTCCTCGCTTGATGCCAAACTCCGCGCCGATCTGCGGGTCGAACTCAAGCGCATCCATGCCGAATTGGGAGCCACTTTCCTTTACGTGACCCATGACCAGATCGAAGCCATGACCATGGCTACCCATGTCGGTGTGCTTGATCAAGGCCGCCTCGTGCAATTCGGCACCCCGCGCGAGATCTATGAAAACCCCGTTTCCGCCTATGTGGCCAGCCGACTTGGCCAACCCCGCATCAACCTCTTGCCCGCCGGTGTCTTCGGCCCGGCACCCTCGGGCGCGGCCCAGATCGGCCTGCGCCCAGAACATGTGGCCGTGGGAGAAGGCCAATCCGCCACCGTTCGCCGGGTGGAACATCTGGGCGACCAGACCCGCCTGCACCTTACGCTCGGCCCGCATGAGATCATCACGCTGGCCGATCCCCATACTACACTCTCCCCCGGCGACAGCCTTTCCATCCGCCCCGACAACCCGCTCTGGTTTGACGCCAGCGGCAATCGCATCTGACAGGAGCCCGCCATGAAGCAGTTCATGAACAGCAAGGAAACCATGGTGACCGAGGCGCTGGATGGCCTGATCCGCACCTCCAACGGTCGATTGGCGCGGCTGGACGGATACCCCCATATCAAGGTCGTCATCCGCACCGATTGGGATCGCTCCCGCGTCGCTCTCGTCTCTGGCGGCGGATCGGGCCATGAACCAAGCCATGCAGGTTTCGTGGGGCAGGGGATGCTCACCGCCGCTGTCTGCGGTGATGTCTTCGCCTCTCCTTCCGTCGATGCGGTGCTGGCGGGCATCCTCGCCGTCACCGGCAAGGCAGGCTGCCTCTTGATCGTGAAGAACTATACCGGCGACCGGCTGAATTTCGGCCTTGCCGCAGAACGCGCCCGCGCCTTCGGGCTCAAGGTGTCGATGGTCATCGTCGATGATGACATCGCCCTGCCTGATCTGCCGCAGGCGCGCGGCGTCGCGGGCACCCTGTTCGTGCATAAGATCGCGGGCGCCATGGCCGAGGTCGGGGCTGACCTCGACACCATCACCACCGCCGCCCGCCGCATCATCGGCGGGGCTGTGTCCATCGGCATGTCGCTCGACACCTGCACCGTGCCCGGCTCTCCCAAGGAAGACCGCATCAGCGCGGGCAAGGCGGAACTTGGCCTTGGCATTCATGGCGAGGCCGGGATTGAACAGGTCGATTTCACCGGCGCCCGCTCTGCCATGCAGATGGTGGTCGAAAAGCTCTTGCCCCATGCCGGCCCCGGCGACCATGTCGCCCTCCTCAACAACCTCGGCGCCACCACGCCGCTGGAAATGTCGGTGCTCGCTGAAGAGCTTGCCCGTTCGCCCCTCGGTGACCGCATAAAATGGATGATCGGCCCCGCCCCCCTGATGACCTCGCTCGACATGCACGGTTTTTCCGTCTCGCTCCTCCCCGTCACCGCGGAAGAGGTGGCCCACCTCGCCGCCCCGACCGCCCCGCCGTCATGGCCCCCCCTCGCCACGCTGGCCCCCGTCACCACACGGCCCTTGCCCGACGGCCTCGCCCCCATCCTGCCGGTCCCATCCCCCCATCCCGCCCGCCGAGCGCTGCTGGACCGCTGCTGCAACGCGCTCATCGCCTGCGAATCCGCCCTAAACGCTTTGGATGCCAAATCCGGCGATGGCGATACCGGCTCCACCCTCGCCGGGGCCGCCCGGGCGCTGCAATCGGCGCTGGATCGCTTGCCACTGGCCGATCCCACCCAGCTTTACCGCGCCGTCGGGATGGAACTTTCGCAGACCATGGGCGGTTCGTCGGGTGTGCTTCTGGCCATCTTCTTTGCCGCCGCAGGCGATGCCTCGGCCTCTGGCAAGGACTGGATCGGTGCGCTCTCTGCCGGCCTTGACCGCGTGATGCAGGTGGGCGGCGCCGCCCCTGGCCACCGCACGATGATCGATGCGCTGGCCCCGGCCCTCGCCGCCCTGCCGCAGGGCCTGCCCGCTGCTGCAAAGGCCGCGCGCCAAGGGGCCGATGCCACCGCAAGCATGACCCGCGCCAAGGCTGGCCGCGCCTCCTATCTCTCTGCCGACAAGCTGGCCGGGTTCAACGATCCGGGTGCCGAAGGCGTCGCACGGCTTCTTGAAACCCTCGCTGCAGGCTAGGCCTTCCATCAACGGGCATTCCGGCTAGGATGCCGGAATGCCCGTCGATCCCGCCACCATCTGTGTCCTCGCCAACCCCGGATCGGGTCGCGCCAGCCGTGACGGCACAGCGATCCCCAAGGCAATGGCCGTTTTCGGCCCCGATGTCCCCCTGCGCCGCCTGACCGAAGGTCAAACCTTTGCCGATGCCGTCAAACAAGCCCTTGCTGATGGCTATACCACCATCGTCGCCGCCGGGGGCGATGGCACTGTGACCGGCATTGCGCAGGCGCTTCTGGGCACCGATGCCAACCTCGCCATCCTGCCGCTTGGCACCTTCAACTTTGTCTCCCGTGGCCTCCGCCTGTCGGAAGACCCCGAAGCCGCCGCCCGCGCCATCCTCGCCGGGCACCCGCACCGCATTTCGGTGGGGACCGTTAACGACCAGCTTTTCCTGAACAATGTCAGCCTCGGCCTCTATCCCCGCATCCTATCGGAACGCGAGGCGATCTATGCCAAATACGGCCGCTTCCGCGTGCTCGCTTATTGGACTGTGCTCGTCACCCTTATCCGCGCCCAACGCAAGCCCTCCTTCCAGATCGAAACTGAAGACGGCACCCGCACCCTTCGCACGCCCCTGATCTTTATCGCCCGCTCTGCCTATCAGCTGGAACGCTTCGGCCTTTCGGGGGCCGACATTATCAGCGATGACCGTTTCGCCGTCTTTGTCGCCCGAACCGGGTCGCGCTGGCACCTGATGAAAGTGGCCTTTCACCTTGCCCGCAAGCGGCTGATCCCCGGAACCGATGTGGAACTGTTCAGCGCCCACCGCCTGACGATCCGCACCCCGCGCCGCCGCCCGCGTGTTGCCTTTGATGGGGAAAAGCGCCGGATGCTTGCACCGCTGACCTTTGAGATCCACCCCGATGCCCTGTCCATCATCATTCCCGATGCGCAGGACCGCGTCACCCCATGACGCGCATCATCCATCTGTCCGATCCGCATTTCGGCACCGTCCCTCCAGATCTGCCCGACGCATTGGCCGCCACGCTGGCAACCCTTGGTCCCGACGCCGTGATCCTGTCGGGTGATCTGACGCAGCGCGCGCGCCCCGCGCAATTCGCCGCCGCCCGCCGTTTCATGCAAAGCTGTCCCGCTCCGCTGCTGGCCATTCCCGGCAATCACGACATTCCCCTGTTCAACCTGCCGCTGCGCCTTATGGCCCCCTGGCGCAACTGGTCGCGCAGCCTGTCGCTTCCGTTGGAAGGGGAGATCTCCACCGATCGCGCCCTCATCGCCGGGATCAACACCGCCAATCCCCATGTCTGGAAGGATGGCCTGATCCGCCCTGCGCAACTGGAACGGCTTTCCGCCCTGTTCGCCCGCGCGGGCGACCGTCGCCGGATCGTGGCCCTGCATCACCCGCCCGAACCGCCTAATGGCGAGGCCCCCTCGCTTTCCGGCGCGGCACAGGCCGTGGCGGCCTTCGCCCGAATGGGCGTCGACATGCTGCTGTCAGGTCACCTGCATTTCACTCATATCGCGCCGCTGACCGCTGCTCCTAGCATCCTTTCGGTGCAGGCGGGCACATGCCTGTCGACCCGCACCCGCAATGACGGCAACGCCTTTTCGATGATCGACCTGACGGATGGCGGGGCCACAATCACCCATTACCGCGCCTCCACCGACGGATCCTTCAAACCCGATGCTGCCACCGCATGGGCGCGAACGCCTGAAGGCTGGCGCTAAAGCGTCACGGTCGCGCCTGTATCCGCAGCCCGGATCGCCCCCAGCACCATCGCCAGCGTCCCAAGGTTATGCGCCCCGCTGGGTTCCATCGCGGCCCCGCCCGAAAGGGCTGCAGGCAACTGCCCCTGAAAGGCCGCCACGGAATCCTGAATAAGATGCCAAGGCTTCGCGCCCCAGATGGGGCAGGGCGGTTCCACCCCCCGCTCTTCCACGCCGTCGGCGCGCTGCAGGCGCAGGCGGAACCCCTCGTCCACCGTGATGGTCCCGTCATCCCCTTCGATCTGCAGCAGGCTTTCCGGAAAGGGATCGGGCGAGAGCACCGAATGAAAGCTGCACTCCACGCTGCTCACCGCCCCCGACCCGTGCCGGATCAGCGCTTGGAACGCATCAAACCCCGCCACCCGCGGATTGCGTTTCTGCACTTCGCAAGACAGGCGCGTCGCATCCCCCAGCAGGTGCCGCACCATGTCGAACAGATGCAGCCCGATATCGGTCAGCGCCAGATCGCGCACCTCGGCCAGATAGGGCTGGTTGGCATAGATGTCATAGCCATGTCGGAACGACAGGCGCAGCCAGCGCGGCGCCCCGATGGCCCCCGCCTCCAGCAAGGCCTTCACCTCGCGGATCGGGCGCTGCCAGCGGAAATTCTCATGTACCGCCAGCATCACGCCGCGCGCCTCGCAGGCGGCGACCATGGCGGCCGCATCCTCCAGCGTCTCGGCAAAAGGTTTCTGGCAGATCACCAGCCGCGTATGCTGTGCCGCCAATTCCACCAACGCGCGGTGCGACTCCACCGTGGTGGCAATATCCACGAAATCCGGGCGCAGCGTCGCCAGCATGTCGCTCGCATCCGTCCCCCAATGCGGGATGCCAAAATCCCGGGCATAGGCCTTGGCCTTCGCTGGATCGCGGTCGCAAACGCCAATGATCCCTGCACCCGGCAGATCGCCCCAAGCGGCCATTTGATTGCGCGCAAAGAACCCGCAGCCGATCAGAACACCGCGAAAAACCATCCCGTCGATCCCCCTCCGGCATGCCGCCTAACTGGACAACTCATTATACCAGTGCCGCCCGCCGGACAAGCAAGGCAGAGGCACCTTCGGATAGCGAAAGTGACCAAAACCTCAATTCAGGGTGCGTCGCGTATGCACAACTGTCTGCACCGGCGTCTGCACCGCGTGCTGCGCAGCCAGAAAACTCAAAAAGAGAAGAAAATGGGGAGAAAGGCACCTCTCTCCCCATCCTTGAAGGCCGCTCGGCGCGATGCGCTCAGTCCTCTTCCACCTGTGCCATCCGCCGCTCCATCCGCCGCCGCCGCACCTCATAAAGGATCGCCGCGCAGATCGTGATCCCGATCATGATCACAGCCAAGGCATTGATCGTAGGGGTAATTCCTGCCCTTACCTTGGAGAACACATAGACCGTCAGCGTATCCGCCCCACCGCGCGTGAACTGCGTCACGTTGAAATTCTCGATGGATTGGAAAAAGGCTACCGCCGCCCCGGCACCGATGGCGGGGTAAAGATGGGGCAGGAGGATCCGGCGCATCACCTGTGCATGAGATGCCCCAAGATCCAGCGCCGCCTCTTCCAGCCCGGCATCAAAGGATTGCAAACGCGCCAGAACCAGCAGCATCACCATCGCGGCGATGTAGCTGACTTGGCCCAGCACGCTGAGGTGAAGGCCCGGGTTGAACAGAAAAAACTCTGTGCCCATCGCATTGCCCATCTTCGTCCACAGGATCATCGTCGAAATACCGATCACGATACCCGGAATAAGAATGGTCGAGATCATCAGCCCGTAAAGCACTGTCCTGATCCGCCCTGAGATAGAGTTGATCAGGATGGCGCTTGCCGTGCCGATGACCACGGCGATCACAGCAACGGTCAATGCCACCCAAAGCGTGTTCACAAAGGCCCACATCATCCGCTCATCGGCGACCATTTCGCTGAACCACATCGTGGTCCAGCCGCGCCATGGCACGATCGATGGCAGTTTCGAGTCATTGAAAGCCGCCCCCGCCATCACCAAAAGCGGGGCCAGCATGAAGATCAGGAACAGCACCATGTAGACATGGGCTAGAGATTGGCGAAACCTATGCATCTCGGGGTTCCCTACTTTGCTATATCAGACAGTTTGACCCGGAACAGCACCATCGCCACAGTGACGAACAGTGTGCACAGGATCAAAAGTAGGAAGGCATAGGCGCTGGCCGTGTTCCAATCCAGCGCGTCGTTGAACGTTTCGTTGATCGTCTGGGTGAACCACTGCGACGTGGTGGAACCAAGGATCGACGGCACCAGAAGTGAGCCTGCCGACAGCATGAACACCATGACCGACCCGCTGGCGATACCGGGTTTTGCATGGGGAATCACGATCCGCCAGTGAATCTTCCACCATGGCGCGCCAAGGTCTTCCGCAGCCTCGATCTGGTTGGTGTCCAGCGACTGGATCGCATTGTAGATCGGGAAGAGCATGAACAGGACATAGGTGTAGATCAGCCCTATCATCACCCCGGTGTAGCCCATGTTGGTCCAGCGGATCGGATCGTCTATCAGGCCGACAGCCAGCAACAGTGCGTTCAACGGCCCTTTGAAGGCCAGAATGATCCACCATGCAAAGGCGCGCAGTACCTCGGACACCCAAAGCGGGATGAACAGAAGCAGGATCAGCGTCGGTAGCGAACGCGGATTGACGATCTTGGCCATGTAATAGGCCAGAGGGTAGGCCAACATCAGGCATAGGCCCGCCACCACCATGGAATACCAGATCGTCAGAAGGAAAGTCCGCACGCGAACCGGGAATTCAAACTCGAACCCCAACAGGCTGGTGGTGATATGCCCTTCAAACACCTTGGCATAGTTGCCCAGACTGTAGGTGTCGCGCGGACCTCCCACTTCAGAGACCGGCAGGTAGGGGCGGAAACTCTGTTCAAAAAGCGTGATATTCGGCACGATGACCAGCATCAGCAGCCAGAAGGCCACCAACAGGCACATGATCAGTGTTAAGCCCGTGCCATAGCGGCGCAGCAGATCCTGCATGGGTCAGGCCCTCTCGTTCGCGTCTTGCAAGATCGATGCACGGGCGGCGTCAAATGACATGAACACCCTCGCGCCTTTTTCCGGCACCGTGGCCGACCCGTCGTTGCGGATCTCGGACGTCAGATGAGCACCGCTGTCGCTGGTGGCATGCACGGTGATGAAATTGCCCTCAAAGGACACATCACCCACTGTCGCGGCAATCGCATTCTCCGCCCCTGCCGTCGCCGAGATGACGGTGTGTTCGGGCCGGACATACAGCTTTGCGACCTTATGGCCGCCGATATCGCCCAGACGGGCGCGAAAGCTGCCATGCGGCGTTGAAAAGCTAGCCATGCCTGCTGCAGAGGTTTGCACCTCTCCACTGAAAATGTTGTTCTCGCCCACGAAAGAGGCAACGAAGCCATTGACCGGGTTGTTGTAAATCTCGCGCGGGTCGGCGATCTGTTGGATGCGCCCGTGCGACATCACGCCCACACGATCAGACATGGCAAGCGCCTCGCCTTGGTCGTGGGTGATGTAGATGAAGGTCACACCCGTGCGTTTCTGGATGGCGCGCAATTCGGCCCGCATGTGCTGGCGCAGCTTCAGGTCAAGCGCGGAAAGCGGTTCATCCAGCAGCATCACCTGCGGTTCCACCGCAAGGGCGCGGGCGATGGCCACGCGCTGTTTTTGCCCGCCCGAGAGCTGGCTGACCATCTTGTCACCCGCGCCGGGCAGATCAACCAGACGCAGCAGTTCTTCGGCCTTGGCGCGCCGCTCGGTCTTGGACACGCCGCGCATTTCAAGCCCAAACGAGATGTTTTCCCAAACCGGCATCAGCGGGAACAGCGCAAGGTTCTGGAAGATCAGCGCGGTGGGGCGCTGGTTCGGACGCTGTCCGCGCATATCCTTGCCACCGATGCGGATCACGCCCTGCGTCGGTTCGATGAACCCCGAGATCATCCGAAGGATGGTTGTCTTCCCGCAGCCCGAAGGCCCGAGGAAAGAAAAGAACTCACCGGGCTTGATGGACACATTGGCATGGTCCACTGCACGGAAGCTGCCGAAGTCGCAGCACACATTTTCAAGATCAATCCCGGCGCTCATGTCGGCGCTTTCCCCTTGGTCGTGGTTTTGTTGTCGTTACCGACAAGCCTAGCAGGCTGCGGTTCCGATACAATGTGTATCGCCAGTTCTGGGCACCGGATGATACCAGTGCGACTGGTCATGCACTAGAAATGAACACGCCGGGTCGCAATGACCCGGCGTGCTGCAGTCCTAGCGTGCCGATCACGCGGCCTTGTACTTGTCTGCGTATTCCGCGCGCTTGGCGAGGAATTCTGCCGATTGATCCGGCCACCACCACAGTTTCGACAGCGCTTCGTCGTTGAAGG
>PNND01000177.1 GCA_013824045.1 Rhodobacter sp.
CCATCAGATCCTGAAGGCCGGGCTCAAAGATCGGGATCTCGCCCGCGTTGAGGCGGTCGATCTTGGCGGGGTCCTTGTCGACGCAGACCACATCATGCCCGAAATCGGAGAAACACACCCCGGAGACGAGGCCGACATAGCCTGTCCCGATCATCGCAATCTTCATAACTTTGCACCTGTTCCCGATGGGCCTTTGATACCGCCTGTTTAGGGCAGGGCGATTCGTGCTGTCAAACGCCCCCTTTGGTGTTTTGCGAATGCAAAGGGGTAGGATGGGGGCATCACAGGACACGCAGCCAGATGGCGGTGGCGGCGGCAGAGTTGATCTCTGCCGAGGTGAAGCCCCAAGGGGTGGGGGCAGGGCTGGCCCAGGCGACGGTTCGGCGCAGCACCTTGCGGGCGGCTGTCACAGGCAGCGTGCCACCGTTCACATCGGGTGTGGCGGTGATGGGCCATACCGATAGGGTGGCGGTGGAGGAATGGCGGATGCCAAGCCAGACTGTCCGCCCCTGTCGCAAGGTGAGGGCGACTGTGGCCGATTTGACCCCGATGGTGGAAAGATCGAGATCGGCGGTTTCCAGCAGAAGGGCATCGGGGCGGCCATTGGCATCGCTACCATAGATCAGGATGCGGGCCAGTGCGCCCGCGACGGCCGTGGTGCAGTTGATCATCAGCCGGTCAAGCGTCAGGTCGGCGCGGGGCAGGAAGGGATAGAGGTCCGTGCGCCCGGCGGTCCCGGCCAACGTGCCCAGTGTGCCGCCGCCTGCGCCGGTTGTCGTCAGCACAAGCTCGCCCGGGGGCGGGGTGAGCGAGGGGATGTCCTGCTGGCCATCAAGGCGATGGGTCAGGCCGCCGACATGCGCGCGCAGCTGATCGGTGGTGCCATTGTGCCAGATCATGCCTTCGGACGGGCTTGCGGGATCGGCGGTGAGGCCGTGCAGGATCACGGGTTGCGACAGGGTAAGGCGGCCGGTTGCGGCCTCGGCCATCAGGACGGGGTGGAAGGCGGTGCCATTGGCGCTGACCGAGAGGGAGAGGTCATCGCTGCCCATCAGGCCGAACTGGGCGCGGGTGGAAAAGCCGGTCTTGAGGCTGATCTGTGCGGAGTCGGTGGGCGTGGCCTTGTTCAGCGTGGCCTCCATCCCGGCCCCGGCATGGCTGAACAGGACAGCCGTGCTGGCCACGGCAAGGCGGTTGGTGCTGTCGCCCGTGGCCCCGCCGATGCCCAGCAGGGCGGCGCGGGCCGAGGCGATGCCCATGTCGAATTGCGCGAGCGTCGGGCCGAGGGTGAGGGTGGAGCCATGGATCGTTGTGCTGCCGGTGGCGGTGGCGAGGGCCGGGCCGAGGGTCAGGGTGGTGGTCGATCCTGCCGCGCCGCCCGTGCCGATGTTGACCGTCTTGCTGTTGCCCGATGCCGTGGCACCCGAGCCAAGGCCGTAGGTGGTGTTGCTGGTGGACGTGCCGAAGCTGGCGGTTTGCGCCGAGACGGTGAAGGTGCCGGAGAAGGTTTTGCTGCCGGTGAAGGTTTGGGTGCCGGCAAGGCCTGCGAGTTCGGTCGAGATGTTGGGCAGGGTGAAGTTGCGTTGCGCCCCGGCGGAAAGGGGCGCGATGTCGATTTGTGCGCGTTTGGCCGGATCGGCGGGGTCGCGCAGTATCAGGGGCGTGGCCGTCAGACCTTCGGGCAGGGTGACGCTGCCACTGGCGGGGTCGGCGGTCAGCGCCGTGGCGAAGGTGGTTCCATTGCCGCTGACCTTGATGGCGAGGCTGTCATTGCCTGTCAGGCCCAGTTCGGCGCGCCCGGAATAGGCGGTCTGGAACAGGAGGCTGGCCGTATCCGGGGGGGCGGCCTTGTTGACCTTGATCTGATGGCCCGCACCAGCGTGATCGAAGAGCGATGCGGCGGAGGACAGGGACAGGCGGTTGACTGCATCGGCGGTGGTGGCAATGCCAAGACGGGGCAGGGTTTCGGGCGGGGTCTGGGCGGCGATCCAAAGGGTGCCATCATGGGCGACTGTGGTGCTTTCCGACAGAACCCGCGCCAGCCAGCCGGCACGGGGGGTGACAAAGGCCCATGTGCCGCCCCAGAAGGCAGCGACTTTGCCCTCTTGCCCTTCCCACAGGCCGGTGGCGGGGGTGGCCACGATGTGGCGGTCGCCCTCGGCGGGTTGGGCGGGGGGGGCGGTGCGGGTGCGGTCGATCACTGCGAGATGGACCAGCAGATCGAGCAGGCGGAGCGCCTCGTTATGGGTGACGTGTTTCTGCGCCTGCGCCGGAAGGAGCAGGGGAAGCGACAGGAGCGGGGTATCGTCGGACATCGGGCACCTTCTGGCCAGGGAACTGACCGGAAAGGATCGACGGCGATGGTGAATTGTGTGGAAAGGCGGCGCGCGGTGGGGAAAGGGCGGGACGGGTGGCATCCCCCTTTGTCTTTGCCCGATCAGGCGGTTAGCATAGCAAAAGTGATGAACGGATGGGATGAGGAACCGTGGCGCAGCATGTTCTGGTAACCGGGGGCGCGGGCTATATCGGCGCGCATGCCTGCAAGGCGCTGGCGCGGGCGGGCTATGTGCCGGTCTGTTTCGACAACCTGTCGACGGGCTGGGAGGCGGCGGTGAAGTTCGGGCCGCTGGAGCAGGGCGACCTGATGGATCGCGCGGCGATTGATGCAGCGCTGGCGCGTTGGAAGCCCATCGCGGTGATGCATTTCGCGGCACTGTCGCTGGTGGGTGAGTCGATGTCGGACCCCGGGCGCTATTGGCGGGTGAATGTGGGCGGCGCGCTGAACCTGATCGAAGCCTGTGTGGCGGCGGGGGTGGAAAGGTTCGTCTTTTCGTCCACTTGCGCGACCTATGGCGATCAGGAT
The DNA here is from genome assembly GCA_013824045.1 of Rhodobacter sp. Classification (GTDB taxonomy): domain Bacteria; phylum Pseudomonadota; class Alphaproteobacteria; order Rhodobacterales; family Rhodobacteraceae; genus Paragemmobacter. The sequence goes on from PNND01000177.1 coordinate 2,864, forward strand.
GGGGTGGTGCTGAATGAGGATACGCCGCAGCGGCCGATCAATGCCTATGGGGCATCCAAGCTGGCGATCGAGCAGATGCTGGGGAATTTCGGGGCGAGCCATGGGCTGCAATCGGTGATCTTTCGCTATTTCAACGTGGCGGGGGCAGACCCGGAGGGCGAGGTGGGTGAGCGGCACGAGCCGGAGACGCATCTGATCCCGCTGATGCTGGATGCGATTGAGGGCAAGCGCGCGGCGCTGACGGTGTTCGGGCAGGATTACCCGACGGCGGATGGCACCTGCGTGCGGGATTATGTGCATGTGACCGATCTGGCCGAGGCGCATGTGCGGGGGTTGCGCTGGCTTGAGGCGGGCAAGGGGAGCCGGGTGTTCTGTCTGGGGACCGGGACCGGGTATTCGGTGCGCGAGGTGCTGGACCACGCGCGGGTGGTGACGAATCGCGCCGTGCCGGTGGTCGAAGGCGCGCGGCGGGCCGGGGATGCGGCGGCGCTGGTCTGCGGTTCGGCGCGGGCGCGGGATGAATTGGGCTGGGAGCCGGAGCGGGGGCTGGAGGCGATGATCGGCGATGCGTGGCGCTGGTCACAGGGCGGGGGGTTCTGAGGGGGTCTTGCCGGAAGCGGCGGGTGCCTTGGCCGGTCTTGACTGTGCGTCGGTTGGCGAGTCAGCCGGTTGATTGCCGGATCAGGAGTTCCGGTGAAATGGCGATCCGGGCTGGCGTGACCTGCCGCCCGTCGAGCACGTCAAGGATCAGGGCGGCCGTGCGCGCGCCGATATCGTTTGGGAACGGGTTGATCGTGGTCAGCGCCGGAACGGCGATCCCGGCGATTTCGTAATCGCCGAAGCCGGCAATCCAGAGCTTGCCCGGCACGGCGACCCCGCGTCTTTGGCATTCGGTCAGGGCACCGAAGGCCGACAGGTCGGAGACGCAGATCACCGCCTGCGTGTCGGGGAGGGTTTCCAGCAGACGCCCCATCGCCGCGGCCCCTTCGCGGATCGAAATCGGCGGGGCACCAGCGGCGATCAGGCGGGTGGTGGCATCCAGCCCATGCGCCTGCATCGCGGCGATGAAGCCCGCGCGGCGGTCGGCCCCGCGGGTATCGCGGCTTGCGTCGCCGCCGATGAAGGCGATGCGCGTCAGACCCTGCGCCACGAAATGATCCACCATGCCGCGCACCGCATCCGCGTTGGAAAAGCCGATGACATGGCCGATGGGGTTCTCCGGCAGGTCCCAGGTTTCGATCACCGGGATGCCTGCGTTTTCCAGCATTCTCCGGGCGCGTGGGGTGTGGCGGCCGCCTGTCACGACAATCGCTTCGGGGCGGCGGCGCAGGAACTGTTCGATCAGGCGCTCTTCTTCCGCCATGTCATAATCGGTGTAACCCAGCAGGATCTGGAGCCCGCGCGGCTTGAGCCCTTCGGACAGGCCGCGCACGGTTTCGGCGAAGTTGGCATTGTTGATCGAGGGGATGGTGACGGCGATGAAATCGGTCTTTTGCGACCGCAGGTTCGAGGCCGTGCTGTCGAACACATAGCCCAGATCATCCGCGGCCTTCAGGATCGTATCCCGCGTTGCGCTGCTGACCGAACTGTCTGCCTTGAATGCCCGGCTGACCGTCATGGGCGATACGCCGGCGAGACGGGCGACATCGGCCATTGTCGGAGACTTGCGGACGGTGGTCATGACGCCTGTCTACCCTTGGCGCGGGTGAAAATCCAGCGTTGCGAAACGCGCTCAGGCCGGGGCAAAGCTGTGGGCGGTGGTGACATGGTGATGGATGCGCCCGGTGAAGAAGCGCGCGAGCACCGCTTCGGTTGCGGCGCGGCCTTCCTTGCGGATCGGATGATCGAGGAACGCGTCGACCGTGGCGCGATCGGGCCAGTCGATGGCAAGGATCAGCGGAAATTCGGGTGCGCCCGCGTCGCGGTCATCGGCAAAGGTGACGTGGATCGCCAGCGCGCCGGGAAAGCGGCGCCAGACGGGCAGAAGCTCGGCCATCACGGCGGCGCGGAAGGCATCGGTCTGGCCGGGATGGACGCTTCCTTCGAACAGGGCATAGCGGGTGAGCATCGGGGCGGGTCCTTTCGCGGATTATGAGGGCCGTTTCGAGACGGCGAAGAATTCCATCAGGGCTGCCTGATCTTCGCCGCCAAGCCCGGCCGATGTGAGCAATCTGTGGATTTCGGCGCAAAGGGCGGTCAGCGGCATGGGCGTGTTGGTCAGCCGGGCCAGATCGGCGGCGCCGTTCAGATCCTTGACCATATTGTCGATGCGCCCGGTGCGGCGATAATCGCGGGTGGCGAAGCGGGGCATGTATTCCTGCAGGATCGCCGAGTCGGCGCGGCCGCCGCGCAGGGCTTGGGGGATCATTGCTGCATCTACCCCGGCGGCTTCGGCGAGGGCTGTCGCTTCGGCCACGGCGAGAAAGCCGAGGCCGCAGAGCACCTGATTGATCAGCTTGGTGGTTTGGCCTGCCCCAGGGCCGCCCATTCTGGTCTGGTTCGAGGCGACCTTGGCGAGAAGTGACTGGGCAGTGGCCACATCTTCGGGCGCACCGCCCTGCATCAGGGTCAACTCGCCCGTGGCGGCCTTTGGGATGCCACCGGAGAGTGGGCTGTCAACCCAGCCCAAGCCTTTGGCGGCGGCATCGGCTGCAAGGGACCTTGTCGCTGCGGGGTCGATCGAGGACATGTCGATGATCAGCGTGCCGGGGGCGGCGCCTTCGGCCACGCCAGCAGGGCCGAAGACGGCGGCACGCACGATATGGGCCGCGTTGAGCGACAGGATGACGGCGCGCGCGCCCTTTGCCGCTTCGGCCGCAGAGGTGGCGGCTGTCGCGCCTGCGGCCACCAGCGGGGCGAGCTTGGCGGGATCAAGGTCGAAGACCACAAGGGGTGTGCCGGTTGCCACCAGACGCGCGCCGATGGCCCCGCCCATTGCACCTGCGCCGATCAGGGCGATTTTCTGGGTCATCGGTGCAATCCTTCGGCGGCAGTGGCAATGATCGCGGCAAGGGGCTGGTCGATGTCGATGGTCACCGCCTCATCCGGGCCGGGGGGTTCCAAGGCGGCAAGCTGGCTGTCCAAGAGGCTGAGCGGCATGTAGTGGCCGGAGCGGACAGACATCCTTTGGGCGATCAGATCACGGTGACCTGACAGATGGACAAAGACGACAGGCCCGCCCGCACCGGCCCGCAGGCGATCCCGGTAGGTGCGGCGCAAGGCGGAGCAGCCGACAATCACGGGCGCATTATGGGCGAGCACCGCGGCCACGCGGTCAAGCCACGGCCAGCGATCGGCATCGGTCAAGGGTTGGCCTGCGCGCATCTTTTCCACATTCGCGGCCGGATGCAGATCATCGCCATCGCGGTAGGGAATGCCGAGGCGCAGTGAAAGCCCCTCGCCCACTGAGGACTTGCCGCAGCCGGAGACACCCATGATGACGACGCGAAGACCGCGCGGGGCTGTCATAGCGACGCCGTGATGCCGCCATCCACATAAAGGATGTGCCCGTTGATGAAGCTTGCGGCGTCGGAGGCGAGGAAGATGCAGGCCCCCTGCAATTCTTCGACCCGGCCCCAGCGTCCGGCGGGGGTGCGTTTTTCCAACCATGCAGAGAAGGCCGGGTCTGCGACCAGCGCGGCGTTGAGGGGGGTGTCAAAGTAGCCCGGCGCGATGGCGTTGCAGTTCAGACCGTGCTTGGCCCAATCGGTGGCCATGCCTTTGGTCAGGTTGCCGACTGCCCCCTTCGTTGCCGTGTAGGGCGCAATGGAGGGGCGGGCGAGGGCGGTTTGAACGCTTGCGATGTTGATGATCTTGCCCGCGCGCCGGGCGATCATGTGGCGGGCAACGGCCTGACCGACATGGAACACCGAGGCGATATTGGTCTGCAACAAGCGTTCGAAGGCATCGGGGGGGAAGTCTTCGAGCGGCGCGCGATGCTGCATCCCGGCATTGTTGACCAGAATGTCGATGGGTTTTCCCGTGGCCTCGAACGCATCCACGGCGGCGCGGACGGTGGCATGGTCGGTGGCATCGAAGGGCAGGGTCTCGGCCCCCGGGATGCGGGCTGCAGCGGCGGCAAGTCTGGCTTCGTCACGACCGTTCAGCACGACCAGGGCGCCAGCCGCCGCAAGCCCTTCGGCCAGCGCAAAGCCGATCCCTTGCGAAGACCCGGTGATCAGCGCGCGCCGCCCCGTCAGATCGAAAAGCCCGTATCCCAAGGTTTGCTTCCTTTCAGTTCGCTCTCGACAAGTGCGATTGCCTCTGTTTATGTTATCGTTAACATCGACTGTCAAGCCATCAGAACTGTCAAGCCGGGATCGAACAGACCATGACAAAACCCCATATCCTGCAAGTTGGCCCCTACCCGGAATGGGATCAGGTTCCGCTTGATTCCGCCTTTCACATGCATCGGTATTTCGAGGCCGCGGACAAGGCCGGGTTTCTGGCTGAGGTGGGTCCGCAGGTCCGCGGCATTGCCACAAGGGGCGAGCTGGGGGCGAATGCGGCGATGATCGCCGCATGTCCGCAGCTGGAGGTGATCAGCGTTTATGGGGTGGGGTATGATGCGGTGGATCTTGGGGCCTGCCGAGCCCGAGGCATACGGGTGACGAATACGCCGGATGTGCTGACCAACGATGTGGCCGATCTGGGTGTGGCGATGATGCTGGTCCAGTCGCGGGGCATGATCGGGGCGGAGACATGGGTGCGGGATGGGTCTTGGGCAGAGAAGGGGCTCTATCCCTTGCAACGCCGGGTCTGGGGCAAGCGGGCCGGTGTGCTGGGCCTTGGGCGTATCGGGTTCGAGGTGGCAAAGCGGTTGGCGGGATTTGATCTGGAGATCGCCTATTCCGATGTGGCACCCAAGGAATATGCCAAGGGGTGGGAGTTCATCGCCGATCCGGTGGCGCTGGCGGCGCGGTCGGATTTTCTGTTCGTGACGCTGGCCGCTTCGGCCCAGACGCGCCACATCGTGGGGACGCGCGTGATCGAGGCGCTGGGGCCGGATGGCATGCTGATCAATATCAGCCGGGCGTCCAATATCGATGAGGCGGCGCTACTGGATGCGCTGGAGGCGGGCAGGCTTGGGTCTGCCGCGCTGGATGTCTTTGAGGGCGAGCCGAAGTTGAACCCGCGCTTTCTGACGCTTCCGAATGTGCTTGTGCAACCCCACCATGCCAGTGGCACCTTTGAGACGCGGCAGGCGATGGGCAAGCTGGTGCGGGACAATCTGACAGCGCATTTCGCTGGCCAGCCGCTTTTGACGCCGGTGGCCTGATGCGAGCGATTGTCATCCACGCCGCAAAAGACCTGCGGATCGAGGACCGCGCAGAGGAGACGCCGGGACCGGGGCAGGTGCGCCTTCGGCTAGCGACGGGCGGGGTCTGCGGGTCGGACCTGCATTACTATAACCATGGTGGTTTCGGAGCCGTGCGATTGAAGGAACCGATGATCCTTGGGCATGAGGTTTCGGCCTTTGTCGAAGATCCCGGTCAGACGGGCCTCTCGCGCGGGCAGCTGGTGGCCGTGTCGCCCAGCCGTCCCTGTGGGGCATGCAAATTCTGTCTGGAGGGCTTGCCGAACCAATGCCTACACATGCGGTTCTATGGCAGCGCGATGCCGTTTCCCCATATTCAGGGCGCGTTCCGGGAAAGCCTTGTGGCCGATGCCAGCCAATGTGTGGATGCCACCGGCCTGACGCCGGGTGAGGCGGCCATGGCCGAACCTTTGGCCGTGACGCTGCATGCCACGAAGCGGGCGGGTGACATGCTGGGCAAGCGGGTGCTGGTGACGGGCTGCGGGCCGATCGGCGTATTGTCGATCCTGGCCGCGCGGCGGGCCGGGGCGGCGGAAGTCGTGGCGACGGATCTGTCGGATTTCACGCTGTCGCTGGCGCGCAAGGTGGGGGCGGACCGGGTGATCAACACGGGGGCCGACCCGGACGCGCTGGCTGCCTATGGCGCGGACAAGGGCACATTCGATGTGCTTTACGAATGCACCGGTGCGGCTGCCGCGCTGGCCGGGGGTATCGCCGTGATGCGCCCGCGCGGGGTGATCCTGCAACTGGGGTTGGGGGGTGACATGACCCTGCCGATGATGGCGATCACGGCCAAGGAGTTGGACCTGCGGGGGTCGTTCCGCTTTCACGCGGAATTCGCCGTTGGGGTGGGGTTGATGCAGAAGGGGCTGATCGATGTCAGGCCGCTGATCACCCATACGGTTGGGCTGGATCAGGTTGAAAGCGCCTTTCGCCTTGCCAGTGATCGAAGCCAGGCGATGAAGGCGCAGATCGAGTTTTCGGCCTAAGGTGTGGCGCTGGCGCCGATGGCCGCCAGCGCTGCCTCGGCCACTTCGACATCCTGCGCGCCGGTGCCGGATCCGATGCCGATGCCGCCCAGCAGGACGCCGCCGCGCCAGATCGGCAATCCACCGGCAAGCCCGGTCATCGCGCCATCGGTTGCGCTGGCAATGGCGGGGCGCACGGCTTCAGGCAGGGCGGCAGAGGGCTTGCCCGTTGAGGCCGCCGTCTGCGCCTTGGCGCGGGCCGAGCGCAGCGACAACACCTTGGCGCCAGTCATCCGCAGCACCGCCAGATCCACCGCCGAGGGATCCACGATCACGATGCATTGCGGCTGGCCCATCGCCCGCGCCTTTTCCGCGCCGGCATGCAACAATGCGAGGAGGGCGGCATCGGTCAGTCTTTCGGTGGGCAGGGTGATCTGCATGGCCGGGCCTTTCGGTTTGACGTCTGGAATTGGTAACGATAACATTTAGCGAAAAGGGGGGCCGCTGTCATGTCATTCTTCGAAGTTCATGATCCGCTGTTCGGGGCCTATGTGTTGGGAAATGCGCCGGTCAAGCGACTTGCGACCGGGTTTGACTGGGTGGAGGGGCCGGTCTGGTTCGGCGATCAGCAGTGCCTGCTGTTTTCCGATATCCCAAACAACCGCATCCTGCGCTGGACGGAAGAGGGCATCACCACGTTTCGCCATCCATCGAACTATACCAACGGCCATACGCGGGATCGCGAAGGGCGGCTGATCAGTTGTGAACACGGCACCCGGCGCGTCACGCGGACAGAATGGGATGGGACGGTCACCGTGGTGGCAGACAGCCATGACGGCAAGCCGCTGAACAGCCCGAATGATGTGATTGTCGCCCGCGATGGCAGCATCTGGTTCACCGATCCGCATTACGGGATCATGACGGATTACGAAGGTTTCCGATCCGAACAGGCGTTGCCCTGCAACGTTTATCGGGTGGGGACGTCGGGCAAGATCGAGGCGATGGTCACGGATATGGCCTGCCCGAACGGCTTGGCCTTCAGCCCGGATGAGGCGCGGCTTTATGTTGCCGATACGGGGCGGATGTTCAGCGCCGATCCGCAGCACATCCGGGTGTATGACATGGTGGGGGGACGGCCGGTGAACGGGCGGCTGTTCCACACAATCAGCCCCGGTTGCGCGGATGGCATCCGTTGTGACAGCGACGGCAACCTGTGGTCATCGGCCGCCGACGGGGTGCATTGCATTGCACCGGATGGCCGCCTTCTGGGCAAGATACTGGTGCCGGAACTGGTGTCGAACATTTGCTTTGGCGGGCGGGCCAAACACCGTTTGTTCATCACCGCCACGACCAGCATTTATTCGGTGGTGTTGAACCGAAAGGGCGCGCAATGGCCGTGAGGAATGGTCGGTCGGGAGGGCGGACTGGATTGCTTGGCCCGCAAGGGCCGCTGGCCGAGGCGGCAGCGCAACGGGTCTAGCCGGTTTCACCGGGGGCCAGCCGCGTGGGCACCACGGTGACATCTTGCCCCGGTTCGCCTTTCAGGCGGGCCACCAACGCCTCGGCGGCGGCCTTGCCGATGGCTGTGGTCGGCACCACGGTTGTTGTCAGGCGGCGCGGCAGGATCGAGGCTGCCTCCATCCCGCCCCAGCCGGCGATGCCGATATCCTCGGGCACGCGCAGGCCGCGCGATTGCGCATAGGCCAGCCCGCCGATCGCCATTTCATCATTGTGGAAGTAGACGACATCCAGTCTGGCTTCGCGGCTGAGCAGGGTTTGAAGCCCGTAGAACCCGGCATAAAAGCCCGGCGCATCGATCAGAACCTCGCTGGTGATCAGGGGATGGCCGGCGCTGGCAAGGGCGGTTTCGAACCCCTTCATCCGCGCCGCACCCATTACATCAGCCTGCGCCAGTGCGCCCACGTAGCCCGCCCGCCGCCTTCCGCGCCCGATCAGGAACTGCCCCATCTCGGCCCCGCAATCGAAATGCGAAAACCCGACCGACATGTCGATCGGGCTGGTTGTCAGATCCCAGATCTCGACCACGGGGGAGGCGGCCTGACGCAGCAATTCCACAGTGCCGGCGGTATGGGTGCGCCCGGACAATATGAGCCCGGCTGGCCGCCAGCTGATGACCTGACGGACCCATGCCTCTTCTTCCTTTGGGGAATGGCTGTTGGCACCGATCATCAGTTGATAGCCCAAGCGGGACAAAGCGCGATCAACCCCGTCCAGCACATGCCCGAACAGGCCCGACGTCAACCGTGGCACGCACATGCCGACCAGCGTGCTGGCCTGATCCGCGCCGAAGGCTGCGGCAAGGCGGTTGGGCACATAGCCCATGGTTTCGGCCACTTTCACGACCCTGTCACGGGTATCCGCCGAAAAGCCGGTGCCACCGCGCAGCACCCGGCTGACAGTCATTTTCGATACTCCGGCAGCGCGGGCGATGTCTTCCAGATTGGCTTTCACAGCGGTGTCTTGCCTTTCGTTCCGGAGTGACCGAACGGAAATGGTATCGATAACTTTTTTCTTGACAGCAGGCTGGGCCTGCGATCATCTTCTGATACGTTACCGGTAAACCTGGCGCAAGATCAGGCGACGTTCGGTCTCGGCCAGGGAGGATTTGCCATGCACCCGTCGTCTGACGGTCTGTTCTTTGATCGTATCGTCAAATCCTTTGGCGGGACGCAGGCGCTCAAGGGAGTGTCGCTGACCGTTGGTCGGGGTGAGATCGTGGCGCTCTTGGGTGAGAACGGGGCCGGGAAATCAACGCTGATCAAGGTTCTGGGCGGCATTCACAGGCCCGATGACGGGGGCGTGCAGATTGACGGCGTGCCCTATGCCCATGAGGCGGGCAAGGCTGGCGGGCAGAAAGTGGCCTTCATCCATCAGGACCTTGGCCTTATCGAATGGATGAGCGTTGCGGAAAACATCGCCCTTGCCTTGGGCTATGTGCGCAAGCGCAGTGCCATCGGCAGCCGGATCGACTGGGCGGCAACCGAGGCCGCAGCGGATGCGGCGCTGAAACTTGTCGAGGCGGAGTTTCCTGCCACGGCGCGGGTGGCCAGTCTGACGCGCACCCAGAAATCGCTGGTCGCCATTGCCCGTGCGCTGGCCGCGAGCAGCGATTTTCTGGTGCTGGACGAACCCACCGCGAGCTTGCCCGCCGATGAGGTGGAACGGCTGTTTGCGGCCCTGCGACCACTCAAGGCACGCGGTGTGGGGATGATCTATGTGAGCCACCGGCTGGACGAGATCTTTCGCATCGCTGACCGCGTGGCGGTGCTGCGCGATGGGCAGATGGTTGGCATGCGCCCTATCGAACACACCACCCCGGAAGAACTGGTCAGTCTGATCGTGGGCCGCAAGGCGCGCGAAATCGCGCGGCCAGCGGTGCAGGATGGCCCCGCGATCCTGCGGGTCGAAGACCTCAAAACGCCGGTGGTCGGGCCTGTCAGCTTTGACATCCGGCGGGGGGAACTGCTGGGGCTGGCCGGGCTGCGGGGGGCGGGGCATGAGGATATTGGCCGCGCGCTTTTCGGGGTGATCCCCCATGCGGGGCGGGTTGCGCTGGACGGAAAGGCCCCCGACCTGCGGACCGCACAGACCGCCATGCGGTCTGGCATCGGGCTTGTTGCGCGGGACCGGATCGGCGAAAGCGTGGCACCCGGCCTTGCGATCCGCGAGAATGCCTTTCTGAACCCGTCGGCAACGGGGCGCGGGCTTTTGTCCTTGATGTCGCCCCGGCGCGAAGAGGCCATTGCCGAAGGCATCGGTCGCCGTGTGGGCCTGTCACCGAATGATCCGACCCTTGCGATCGAGGCGCTTTCCGGTGGGAACCAGCAAAAGGTTGTGGTCGGGCGCTGGTTGGACTCCGGTCGCAGGCTTTTGATCACCGAGGACCCCACAGCGGGCGTCGATGTGGGGGCAAAGGCCGAGATCTACCACCTGCTTTATGAGGCCCTTGCCAGCGGCATGGGCGTTCTTGTCGTGTCGACCGATTTCGAGGAAATCGCCGCCATCTGTCACCGTGCCATCGTGTTCAGCCGGGGTTTGCCGGTTGCCGAACTGAGCGGTGTCGAACTTTCCACTGAATCGCTGATCCAGGCCGCATCGGCCAGTGAAGCTGCCTGAGGACCACATATGCCCGGAATAGATTCCAACGCCGTCGAGCCGACCAAGGACGAACTTCGCGGCCTGTCACCGCTGCACAAGGCTCTGCGGCTTGCGCCGACCTATGGGCTTGTGATCCTGATGCTGGGTCTGATCCTGCTGTTTTCGGTGCTGCTGCCGACCACCTTTCCGACCCTGCTGAACCTTCGGTCGATCCTGAGCGACAAGGCGATCATCGCGCTGCTGGCGCTTGCGGCGATGATCCCGATGGTGGCGGGCCGGATCGACCTGACGGTGGGTTATGCGATCGTGCTTTGGCATATTCTGGCGATCAGCCTGCAGACGATGTACGGCCTGCCTTGGCCTGCCGCCGTTGCCATCGTGCTGGTGCTGGGTGTGATCACCGGCGCGCTGAACGGCCTTCTGGTCGAAGTGGCGCGGATCGATAGTTTCATTGCGACGCTGGGAACCGGCACGGTGCTTTATGCCTTGGCACTGTGGCATACGGGCGGGCGGCAGATGGTGGGCACGCTGCCGGATGCGTTCTATGCCATCAACGGCACCTTTGTTTTCGGCCTGCCGATCACCGCCTTCTACGTGCTGGCCATCACGGTCACGCTATGGATCGTCTTGGAATACACGCCGACGGGGCGCTATCTGTATGCCATTGGCGCCAATCAGCGGGCGGCCGAGCTGAACGGGATTCCGACACGGAAATTCGTGATCGGGGCGTTTGTTGCCTCTGGTGCGCTGACCGCGCTGGCGGGGGTTCTGCTGGCGTCAAAGCTGCGCATCGGGCAGGCCTCTGTCGGGTTGGAGTTCCTGCTGCCGGCGCTTGTCGGCGCTTTTCTTGGATCAACCACCATCAAGCCGGGCCGGGTCAATGTCTGGGGGACCATCGTCGGCGTGATGATCCTTGCGGTGGGCATTTCCGGCATCCAGCAGTTCGGCGGCAGTTTCTGGGTCGAACCCTTGTTCAACGGCACCACGCTTCTGATCGCGATCGGCATCGCCGGGTATGCGCAGCGGAAGAAGGGGGCAAAATCGAAATGATCAGCAATAAATCGGGAGGATCAAAATGCTGAAGAGAACCCTAATGGGCGGATTGCTTGCGGGCACCGTTCTGGCGGCCACTGGACTGACCGCCTTTGCGCAAGAGGCCTTTGACGGGCCGACCAGCGGCCCCAAGGCGGCCGAGGGAAAGACGATCGTTGTGCTGGCCGGTGACATGAAGAACGGCGGTATTCTGGGTGTCACCACCGGAATTGAAGAGGCCGCTTCCAAGATCGGCTGGGAGGTCAAAGTGCTGGACGGTGCGGGGTCGGTGCAAAGCCGGGCGGCCGCCGTGGGGCAGGCGCTGGCACTTGGCCCGGATGGAATCGTGATCAACGGCTTTGACGCGGCTGAGCAACAGGCCGCGCTGGAAGGCGTGACGGCGGCGGGCATTCCGATGGTGTCGTGGCATTCGGGGCCGAAGATCGGCTGCGATGCGCCCGGCGGAATCTTTGCCAATGTGTCGACTGACGCGATGGATGTGTCGGTCAAGGCGGCCGAATGGGCCTTGCAGGACGGCGGCGGCAAGCCCGGCGTCGTGATCTTTACCGACAGCACCTATACCATCGCCATCCTCAAGGCGGCCAAGCTGAAGGAAGTGATCGAGGCGGGTGGCGGCACCGTGCTGCAATGGGTGGATACGCCCATCGCCGAAACCTCGACCCGGATGGGCCCGCTGACGACCACGCTTTTGCAGCAGCATGGCGCGGCATGGACGCATTCACTTGCCATCAACGATCTGTATTTCGATTTCATGGGGCCGTCGCTTGCGGCTGCGGGGATCGACGGCAAGGGCGCGCCGAAGGCCGGGTCTGCCGGTGATGGATCGGAGGCTGCCTTCCAGCGCATCCGGTCGGGCCAGTATCAGGCCGTGACGGTGGCGGAACCGCTGAACCTGCAGGGTTGGCAGCTGGTGGACGAGTTGAACCGCGCGATTTCGGGCGAGGCCTGTTCAGGCTACATCACCGCGCCCGCGCTGGTGACGGAGGAGGGCCTTGCCAAGACGGAAGGCAACACCTTTGATCCTGACAATGGCTATCGCGCGGCTTATGCCGCGATCTGGGGCAAGTAAGCTTTCACCACACGGCAAAGGGCGCAGCTTGCTGCGCCCTTTTGCATGTCATCCCTGTGCCCGATCTGCTGCGCCCGGAAACCTGAACAAGCGACTGGGGGGGCGAGAGACCGATGTGTAACGCCATGCCTCATCGCCCGTCGCGGCGGCTTTGCCTTATCCCCGAGATGGCTATGGGCAAGGATACGGCGGACCGTCAGGGATTAGCCGGAGTTGCGGTCACGTCGACGCGCCTGCGGTAGCGATCAGTGCATCCATCAGTTCCCGGACTGTCAGGGTGACCGGATTGCCCTTCATGGACGATGAAGTGAGGGCGGCTTCGGCGACCTGAGCATGCAGGGCGGGAGGCAGGCCTTGTGCGGTCAGGCCGGGGAGGCCGGCGGCGCGGGCCCAAGTGGCGAGCGTTTCGGGGGCGTCGTCGGAGCGGCCGCCGAGCGTGGCGGCGATGTGGTGAAAGACCGTATTGAGCCGATGGGCGGTGTCACCCGAAGCATGGCTGCGGTTGAGGCGAAGAATGGGCGCGAGCAGCACGCCGCAGATCGCGCCGTGGGGGGCGGGGCAAAGGCCGCCGATGACGCCGGCAAGGCCATGGACCGCGCCGAGGCCAGAGTTCGCAAGGGCGATGCCGCCGGTGAGGGAGACATAGGCGAGGGCATCACGGGCGGCGGGGTCTTCTGTTTCCATGAGCCGTTTGAGGGCGGCAAGCCCCTGCGGGATGGC
>PNND01000351.1 GCA_013824045.1 Rhodobacter sp.
TGCCACCCGGATCGACACATCCTCCAGCGCGGTAAAGGCCCCAAACCGCATGGTCATGCCCACCGTCTCCACCTCCAGCGCACCGGCGGGAAGCGGATCGGCCCCGATAGCCGTGACGGGCGGCCTCATGCCAGCGCCCCGATCAGGGTGGCGCTGTCACTCACCGCGCCGAAGACACCGCCCTGCATCGTCACCATCTTCAACGCCGCCGCATGGTTGCCCGCATCCGTCGCCCCGCAGCAATCAGCCAGCACGAGGCATTCAAACCCCCGGTCATTCGCCTCGCGCATGGTGGTGGACACGCAAACATCCGTGGTAATGCCCGTCAGGATCAGGTTCTCGATCCCCCGCGTCCGCAGGATCAGCTCAAGGTCCGTCGCGCAGAACGACCCTTTCCCCGGCTTGTCAATGATCGCCTCTCCGGCCAAGGGGTAAAGCTCGGGGATGATATCCCAGCCCGGCTCGCCCCGGATCAGGATCTTGCCGCAAGGCCCCGGATCGCCGATCCCCGCCCCGATCTGCTGGCTGCGCCACCGCTTGTTGGGCGGCAGGTCGGCTAGGTCGGGCCTATGCCCCTCGCGCGTGTGGATGATGTGATAGCCCTTCGCCCGCATCGCCCCCAGCACTGCCTTGATCGGCGCGATGGGGGCCTGCGTCATCGACAGGTCATAGCCCATCATGTCCACATAACCGCCCTTGCCGCAGAAATCGGTCTGCATGTCGATGATGATCAGCGCGGTATTCTCCGGCCGCAGATCGCCGTTCCACGGCCAGGCATAGGGATTGGCGTTAATCGTGGTCATCCTGCCTCTCATTTCGTGATGGAAAGTTCGCCCGGCGCGCCCGCCAGCGCACGGTTCGGCGATGATGTGGCGATCAGCACGCCCAAGGTCAGCACATAAGGCGCGGCGTAGAACAGGTAGTACCCTTCCGTCACGCCTACCGATTGCAGCGCCGGGCCCAGTGCCCCAGCCCCCCCGAAAAGCATCGCCGCCCAGAAGCAATTGATCGGCTGCCAGCGCGCAAAGATCACCAGCGCCACCGCCATCAACCCCTGCCCGCTGGAAATCCCCTCATTCCAGCTGCCCGGATAGAACAGCGACAGATAGGCCCCGCCCACCCCGGCAAAGGCCCCGCCTATCGCGGTCGCCATCGTCCGGATCACCGCAGGGCGCAGCCCCATCGCGCGGGCCGCATCGGTGCTGTCGCCCACCACCCGCAGGATCAGCCCCGGCTTGGTTGACCGCAGCCCCCAATGCAGCACCAGCGCCGCCGCGATGCCCAGCAGGAACAGCACATTCACATTCAGCGCCGCCTGAACCTGCGGCACATCCGACCACCAGCCAAAGGGGATCGACGGCAGATCGGGTGCCACCGGCTGGATGAAGGGCTTGCCGAAATAGAAGGCCAGCCCCGTGCCCAACAGCATCATCGCAATCCCGATGGCGATGTCATTCACCCGCGCCATGGAACAGATCAGCCCATGCACCAGCCCGAACACCGCTCCCGCCAGCGCCGCCAGCACAACGCCCGCCCAAGGGTCGCCGGTGACCACCGCCGTCGCATAACCCGCCATCGCCCCAAAGACGAGCGTGCCCTCCAGCCCCAGATTGATCCGCCCCGACCGTTCCGTCAGCATCTCGCCCAGCGACACGAACAGGATCGGCGTCGACACCCGGATCGCGCCGCCCAGCACGGCAAGGGGTACGGCCCACCAGCCCAGATCATTCTCCATCGCCCTACCCCTTTGCTTTGAAGAACGGCAACCGCCCATAGGCCGCGTCCGACATCAGGATCGCCATGAACACGATCCCCTGCAGCACCTGCATCGTGGCATCGGGCAGGTCCATCCGCCGCTGGATCAAACCGGACGAGGCATCAAACCCCGCAAGCAGTATGGCCACCGGAATGATCGCTATCGCGTTATGCCGCGCCAGAAAGGCGATCAGGATGCCCGTATAGCCATATCCCGCCGCGAGCGATGCATTGGCCGACCAGTGCACCGCCGCCACCTCGAAAAACCCCGCAAGCCCAGCACAAGCCCCACCCAGCGCCGTGAAACCCAAGATCAGCCGCCCCACGGGCAGGCCCTGCACTTCCGCCGCCCGCACATTGCCGCCCGCGATCCGCGCGGCAAACCCCCAGCGCGTCCGCTCCACCAGAACCCAGGCCAGGACACAGGCAATGGCCCCAAAGACAAGGCCCCAATGCACATCCATCCCGGGGATCATGCCCACCCGCAGCGCCTCATCCAGCGGCGCGGTCGATGGCTTGTTCAGGCTTTCAGGGTCGCGCAGCGGCCCCTCGACCAGATGGTTCATCAGCGCAATGGCGATATAGGCCAAGAGAAGGCTCGAAATCGTCTCGTTCACCCCCCGGTAATGGCGCAGCGCCCCGGCCATCCCGATCCAGACCGCGCCCACCGCCATCGCGCAGGCAGCCATCACCGGCAGCCCGATCACGGCAGGCACCCCCGCCAGCGGCAAGGCCACCGCCCCGGCGGCCAAACCACCCAGAACGATGGCGCCCTCCCCGCCGATCACCACAAGACCCAACCGCGCGGGCAAAGCCACGCACAGCGCCGCCAGCAACAGCGGCGCCGCCCGTGACAGCGTGTTCATCCAGGAAAAGGCCGATCCAAAGGCCCCCTGCCAGACATAACCAAAAAACGCGATGGGCGACCGGCCCTGTGTCAGCAAGAACAGCGCAAACACCACCAGCCCCGCCAGCAGCGCCAGAACCGGGACCACAACCGGTTCCGCGCGGCGCAGGGCCGCCATGGCCCCGCCCCCTGTCCCTTGCGCCTCGACCATCGCCATCGCCCCGGCCCCTTACGACGTCGACCCGATCACACCCTCGACAAGGTATCCCATGCCTTCCAGCACCGGGTCCGTCTCAAGGAAGGCCTCGCCATCTGCGGCGACAATATTGCCCTGATTGTCCTTCAGCGGCCCTTTGATCACGCTGAACCCGCCCTTTTCGATCTCGGCCTTCACCGCCTCGAACTGCGCGCGCCCCGCTTCCGGCACTGCCGGACCCAGCGGCGACATCCTGATGAACCCATCCGCCAGACCGCCGCGCACGAAATTCGGGATCGCCTCGCCCGCCAGCGTGGCCGTCACCATGTCGGTATAAACCTTGGCCCAGTTCCACTCCGCCCCGGTCAGATACTTCTCCGGCGCCAGCGCCGACTGATCGGCGTGATAGCCGCAGACGAACGCCCCGCGTCCCGCCGCCGTCTCCACCACCACTTTCGGCCCGTCCACATGGCAGGTGATGACGTCACAGCCCGCATCAACCAGCGCATTGGTGGCCTCGGCCTCTTTCACCGCCAGCGACCATTCGCCGGTAAAGATGACCTGACAGGTGATCGACGGATCCACCGACCGCGCGCCTAAGAGGAACGAGTTGATGTTCAGCAGAACCTGCGGAATGGGCTTGGCCGCGACAAAGCCGATCTTCTTCGAAACCGACGCATGCCCCGCCGCGATCCCGTTCAGATACTGCCCCATCCCGATATAGCCGAAATAGCTGCCCACATTCGCGGGGTGCTTGTCCGCCGACCACAGGCCCCCGCAATGCTGAAAGCGCACATCGGGATTGTTCGGTGCCAGCGTCAGGATATGGGGATCAAAATAGCCGAAAGACGTGGGGAACAGCAGCGTCGCCCCGTCCAGATTGATCATGGATTCCATCGACTTCTGCACGTCCTGCGTCTCGGGGACATTCTCCTCCTCGACGACCGTCACGCCTTCCATAGCCTTCACCGCCGCAGCGCCCGCAGCATGCGACTGGTTATAGCCGAAATCATCCCGTGGGCCGACATAGATGAATCCCACCGTCAGCCCCGATTGCGCCCGCGCCGCACCGGGCAGCGCCATGGAAAGGGCGGCCATCCCGCCCAAGGCGGCCGTGCCGCGCAACAGATCGCGCCGCGACAGCAGCGCAGGTGTGGCAGGACGCAGGGACGCAAGGCGGAAGTCGGTCATTCGCACTCTCCATGTTGGGGTTCTGGGCGTTCTGTCCCGGCTGTTTTGCGCCACGACTCGCCCTGTCGACTGTTTCTGCAATGCAGAATGCGGAATTGTACCGATGCCGTCTTGTGCTAAGATTGCACTTAACCGCTGCAAGAAATGCATCACTCATGCGCAACCTCTCGCCCCATCAATTCATCGACGTGATCGCCCGCGCCGGCTCCATCCGAAAGGCAGCCGAGGCGCTGGCCATCACCTCCACCGCGCTCAACCGCCGCGTGCTGGCGCTGGAGGAAGAGCTGGGCGTTCCCATCTTCGAACGCCTGCCGCGCGGCGTGCGCCTGTCCACGGCGGGGGAACTCCTCGTCACCCACCTGCGCCATCAGGCATCCGATTTCGAACGCCTGCGCAGCCAGTTGGCCGATCTCGCCGGTGCCCGGCGCGGCCATGTCTCCATCGCCTGTTCACAGGCGCTTCTGCCCTTCTTCCTGCCCGAACAGATTGGCCGCTATCGGCGCGATCATCCCGGCGTCACCTTCGCCGTTCACCTGCGCGACCGCGCCGCCGCCGAGGCGGCGCTGGTCGCCCATGACGCTGATCTCGCGCTCATCTTCGAACCCATCCGCCTGTCCGAAGTGCAGATCCTCGCCTCTGTCCGCCAGCAGATCCACGCCGTCATGGCCATCGACCATCCGCTCGCCGCACGCGAAACGGTGCGTCTGCGCGACTGCGCCGCCTTCCCCGTGGGCCTGCCCACCGCGCAATATGGCGTGCGGGCGCTGATCGACCTCGCCCTCGTGCGCTTTTCCATCCGCCTGCGCGCCATGCTCGAATCCGACAATTTCGATTTTCTGCGCCGCTACCCCGCGCAGGAACACCTCATCTCCTTCCAGATCCCCATCGGCCTGCCCGATGACGCCACCGCCGAAGGCGTCACCTCCCGCCCGGTCGATACCCGCGACATTCCCGAAGGCCGCCTCTACCTCTGCCAATTGCGGGGCCGCACGCTTCCCGTCGCCGCCGCCAAATTCGCAGCACTGGTCGAAGGCTCCCTGCAACAGCGCTACGAAGGCTGACGGCGCACCTGCACCTTTGCAACCACCACCGAACGCCCATCCCTCACCGATGCAGCACTTCGGCCAGCAAAGGGTTCGGAAACCGCCGCTCCTGCGTGACGGCAAAGAAGGTCTCGCTGATCCCGTCCAGCCGCGCCGCCTCGACCAGCGCGCCTGATTGCAACTCGTCTCGCACCACGATCGGCGGAATGATGGCCAGCCCGGCATCCGCCCGCGCCAGCAAACGGATCATCGCCATGTCATCCACCTCCGCCGCAAGGATCGGCGTCACCTCCAGCCTTGCCGCCAGCGCGTCAAAGGCCGCGCGCAGCCCCGTCTCGCGCGTCGGCGCGATCAGCGGCTGCATCGCCAGCAAATCCCTGAGCCCCAGCCGCACGGGTCCCACCCGCGCCGGCGTGCCGATCAGGCTCACGGGCTGCTCGTCAATCCGGTGAACCAGCCACTGGCTTGCCGCATCGCGCGCCGGGGCAAGGTTCGTCAGCACCACATCCAGCGCCAACCCCTCCAGCCCCCGCAGCAATTCATCCTGCGACCCCGACCGCAGCACCACCTCCACATCGCCCCGCCCGATCAGGGGCCGCAGGAATTGCATCTGGAAATTCCGCGACAGCGTCGCCAGCGCCCCCACCCGCAAGGCCCGCCGCGCCCGCCCGGTTTCCCGCAAGGTCGCCGTCAGGTCATCCACCGTGCGAAAGATCGCCTCGGCATGGTCCAGCGCGATCCGCCCCGCCTCGGTCAGCACCAGCCCGCGCCCCCGCCGCTCGAACAGATCCTGCCCCAGCGATGCCTCCAGCGCGCGCAACTGGGTCGAGAGCGCGGATTGCGACAGGTTCAACCCCCGCGCGGCCCCCGTCAGTGTGCCATCCCCGGCAATCGCCCGAAACAGACGCAGGTGGTGCAGGTTCAACTGGGCCATTGTTCTATCCTATGGAACGATAATCCATAATATATGTAATTTTCTAAATTTCCAACACGCCTTACCTCACGGGCCATGATCCCTGACCCGGAGACAGCCATGACATCCCTGCCCCTGACCGCCCTCGCCCCCCTCGTGCTGCTCGCGGCCATGCTGCCCTTCCTCGCCCGCCCCGGCCGCCGCCCCGGCCGACTGCCGCTCTTGGCTGAAGCGGCCACCCTCGCCAGTCTTGTCCTCGCCCTTGCCGGGCTGGCCCAACTCTGGGCGGGCGGCGCGCAGGTCCTCGCTCTGGGCGACATGGCGCTCCTGCGGCTCGATGCAACCAGCGTCACCATGGCACTGCTCGTCACTTTCGTGGGCTGGGTCGTGATCCGCTACAGCCGCCGCTATCTCGATGGCGAGGCGCGCGAAGGCAGCTTCCACGGCCTGACGCTTGCCGCCATCGCCGCCGTTCTCGTGCTGGTCACGGCGGGAAGCCTGCCGGTTCTGGTGGCAAGCTTCGCGGCCACCGGGTTGGTCCTGCGTCAGCTTCTGCTCTTCTACCCCGACCGGGCCGAGGCGCAGCGTGCCGCCGCCAAATTCATCCGGGTCTGGGTTGCGGGCGATCTTGCACTCATCCTTGCCTCGCTCCTCCTGTGGCAAAGCTTCGGCACCGTCAACATCGCCGCACTGACGCAGATCGAAAGCCTGCCCGCCGCCGCGCAACTGGCCGTTGCCCTCATCGTCCTCGCCGCCGCGCTGAAAACCGCCGCCTTCCCCCTTCACGGCTGGCTGACCGAGGTGATGGAGGCCCCCACCCCCGTCTCCGCCCTCCTGCACGCAGGCATCATCAACTCCGGCGGCGTCCTGCTCATCACCCTTGCCGGGCTGGTGCAGCACAGCCCCGGCGCTATGGCGGCACTGGTGATGATCGGCGGTTTCACCGCGCTGTTTGGCGGTCTGGTGATGCTCACCCAAAGCGCCGTGAAAACCGCGCTGGCATGGTCCACCGTGGCCCAGATGGGCTTCATGCTGCTGCAATGCGGGCTTGGCCTCTGGGCGCTGGCACTGCTGCATATCGTGGCGCACTCGCTCTACAAGGCGCATGCCTTCCTGTCCTCGGGCGGCGCGGTGCAGGCGGTGAACGCCATCCGCAAGCCGGGGCCGGTGGCCGTGCCGGGGTTGGCGGCTGTGGCGCGCTCCTTCGCGCTGGCACTGGTCCTCTACGGGGCCGTGGCCTTGGGCTTCACCCAGCTCGTTGGCGAAAAGTCACCGCAGGCGCTGGCGCTTGGCGCGATGCTGATCTTCGGCGTGTCCTACCTCATCGCACAGGGTCTGGCGGATGCCGCCCCCGCCGCCCTGACGCAACGCACCATGGTCGCCTCTGTCGCCACGGCACTGGCGTATTTCGGCTTTCAGGTCGTGGCGCAAACCATCTGGGGCGCGTCCCTTCCCGCCATTCCGGTCGCCGGGGCGCTGGAATGGGCGTTGATCGTGCTGGCGATCCTGACCTTCGGCCTCGTGGCCTTCGCTCAGGCGCTGTTCCCGCTCTGGGCGCATCACCCCGCCACAGCCGGGTTGCGGGTTCATCTGGCCAATGGACTCTATCTCAACGCCCTCTTGGATCGCCTGATCGGCGGCTTCCGCACGGCCCCCAAGTCCTGATCCCCACCGCTCCGATCCCAGACACACCGATCAAGGAAACCCGAGATGTTTCTCAAGCATACCGCGATTGCCCCCTCCCTCGCCTCGCAGTTCATCGCAGCGGCCGAGGCCGCGGCCCGCGCCATCCCCCCGGCCTTCCCGCTGGACGCCACCGTGGCGGTGAACCCCTTCCTCGGCCAGACCCACAGCGATCTGGCCACCGCCTCCGCGCGGCTGGCGCGGGTGTCGGGTGCGCCCCTTACCCTGCCGCGCGCCGCCCTTGCCGCGCGGGTCACATCGGGCGAAATCAGCGATGACGATCTGGCCGCCGCCCTGATCGCCTCGCCCTCGCCGGTCAAGCCGCGCGATCTGGCCTGGCTCAAGGCCCGGATGCAGGTGGCCGCCCCCACCCCAGCGGCGCTGCCCACCGTAGCCGATCTGGCCGCCCGCGCCACCGGCACCGATTGGCCCGCCATCCTCGCCCGCAGCTTCGGCCTCTGGGCGGCGGGCTATTTCGATCGCGGTCAGGCGCTCTGGACGCCGCGCTCCGGCCATGGGGCCTTCGCCGCATGGCGGGAATGGGCCACGCATGACCTCACCCCTGAAATCGCCGGATTGACGGGCTTCAGCGCCTTTGTTTCCGAAGCGCCCGACACCGCCGATCGCGCGCTTCTGCGCGCCACCGAACGGCTGGGTCTCACGGTCGATGCCGCCGAAACCGCCTTCCACCGCCTTCTCGCCGATCTCGGCGGCTGGCCGCAGCACGCGCGTTGGCTCCTGTGGCAGGCCGAGTTGAAGGGCGGCACCGACACCACGCTGACCGATCTGCTGGCCATCCGCCTGCTCTGGGAAGAGGCGCTGCTTGCCCATGCGCCTATGGTGGCCGCCGATTGGGCCGCCACCGTCGCCGCCCATGCGTCCGAGGTCACCGCCACCCCCGATCAGGCGCTGGATGCTATCCTGCAGGATGCCGCCGAACGCGCGCATCAGCGCAAGCTGGCGGCCCTGCTCTCCGGCCCCACCCATCAGACAGGCCGCCCCGCCCTGCAGGCAGCGCTGTGCATCGACGTCCGCTCAGAAGTGCTGCGTCGCGCTCTGGAATCGCAGGACAGCAGGATCGAAACCTTGGGCTTCGCGGGCTTCTTCGGCCTGCCCGTCGCCCATCGCCCGCAAGGCACGGATGAGGTGCAGGCCCACCTGCCCGCCCTGCTGAACCCCGCCCTTATCTCCACCAGCCACAACGGCGCGGACAGCGAAACCGCCACCCGCATAACCGCACGGGCCAAACGCGCCTGGGGCCGGTTCCGTCAGGCCGCCGTCTCCTCCTTCGCCTTTGTCGAGGCTGCAGGTCCCCTCTACGGCGGCAAGCTCGTCCGCGATGCGCTGGGTCTGGGGGCAGACGGGCTCACCCCCGGCCCCCTGCCGCAGATCGAAGGCGGCCTGACCGCCGAACAAAAGGCTCAGACCGGCGCGGCCGTCCTGCGCGCCATGAGCCTGACCTCGGGCCATGCCCGGCTCGTCCTGCTCATCGGCCATGGCGCGCAGCTTACCAACAACCCGCATGAAAGCGCCTATCACTGTGGCGCCTGCTGCGGCCAGACGGGCGAGGTTTCGGCACGGCTCTTGGCCTCTCTCCTCAATGATCCTGAAACCCGCGCGGGCCTGCCCGCGCTGGGGCTGACCCTGCCCACTGACACGCTCTTCGTGGCGGGCCTGCATGATACGGTGACGGACAAGGTCACGCTCTACCGCGACACCCCCGCCCCCGATCACACCGCCGACCTTACGCAGGCCGAAAGCTGGCTCTCCGCCGCAGGCCACCTCGCACGCATCGAACGCGCCCTGCGCCTGCCCGGTGCCACGGCGCAAGGCATCGCCAGCCGCGCGTCCGACTGGGCCGAGGTGCGCCCCGAATGGGGCCTTGCCGGATGCGCCGCCTTCATCGCCGCCCCCCGCAGTGCCACCACAGGGCGCAATCTGGGCGGCCGCGCCTTCCTGCACAGCTACGATTGGACGCAGGATCAGGGCTTCGCCACGCTGGAACTCATCATCACCGCCCCGGTGGTTGTGGCCAGCTGGATCAGCCTGCAATATTACGGCTCCTCCGTCGCACCGCAGGTCTTCGGCGGCGGCAACAAGCTGATCCACAATGTCGTGGGCGGCATCGGCGTGGTCGAAGGCAATGGCGGCCTGCTCCGCCCCGGCCTGCCTTTCCAGACCATCCATGACGGCACCGCCCCCGCCCATGACGCGCTGCGCCTCTCGGTGCTGATCGAGGCCCCCACTGACGCCATCACCGCCATCCTGCACAAACATGATGGCGTGCGGCAGCTCTTCGATAACGGCTGGCTCCACCTTTTCGCCTTGACCAAAGGGCAGATCACCGCCCGCTACCGCCCCGGTTTGGAATGGGAAAGCACCGCCCCAAAGGCATTTGCCGCCTAAACCCTGCCCCCCGCAGGTCACGCATGACAGCAGGCGGCGCAGCGCGCGCCGCCTGCTGTCCTTCCACCCCGCCAGCCCCAGCCGCAGAAGACCTGCCCGGGCGCCGTTAAATCGCTTGATCGAAAAGCATGCAAAGGTATGCTCAACGTCTGGGGGGATCGTGATGGCAAGACAGCAGGCGTCTCTCGACCCAGAGGTATTCACGCGCACCGCCTCGCTTTTCGCGGCAAAACGCTTGGCCTTTCCCCCGGATGCCGTCGGCGCTCTGGTCACAGACATTGTCCGTCGGCTCGCCGACTTCCGCGCGCAGGAACCCGTGTTCGAAGTCCCCGCCATCGGCGAGGACAGCATCGCTAGCTTCTGCGAGGCGCTGATCCAGCCCGGGGCCGAGGCAACCTTCCACTTTATTCAGGACCGCCGCGCCGAAGGCGTCACGCGGCAGGCCGTCTATCTGGGCTATATCACCGGGGCCGCGCGTCACCTTGGCATCGGCTGGGAGGAAGACCGATACTCCTTCCTTCAGGTCACCATCGGCACCGGCCATCTCTACGCCCTGATGCGCGCCCTGCGCGCCGAAGGGGCGGCGCTGCGCCCGGCCTTCGACATCCGCCGTTCGGCCCTCTTTGCCACCGTCCCCGGCGAAGACCACGGCATCGGCATCACCGTCGCCGCCGACATCTTCCGCGACGCGGGTTGGGAGATCGACCTGCAGACCTCCACCACCCATGACGCGCTGATGGCCCATGTCGAACAGACCCATCCCCTGATCATCGGCCTCTCGCTCAGCACCGAACAGCGGCTGGATGCATTGGTGCGGCTTGTCGTGGCCATGCGCCTTGTCGTGCCCGAGGCCATCATCGGCGTGGCTCCTGCTGCTACGGTGGATGGCAAACGCCTGCGCGCCTTGGCCGATATCGATCTTCTCTTCACAGATGCACCCTCGGCCTATCGCGAACTGGATCGTCTCATCCGCCTTCGGGGCTGATCCGCTCTGCCCCGGCGCAAGTCCCAACCGCGCCGGCCCACCCCTTTGCAAGAGAGGCGACCCTATGACCCTGTTCCGGGCCATCTACAGCTCGCGCCCCTTCGGCTTTGACGCCGGGGTCCTGCACGGCATCCTCGACCAGGCCCGCCGCCTGAACCAGCGTGACGGCATCACAGGTGCCCTGATCTGCCGCGATGACATCTATCTGCAATGGCTCGAAGGTCCCGAAGACAAGGTCCGCGCCACGCTGGACCGCATCGCCCAAGACGACCGCCACCTTGAGGTGACGCTGCATGTGGCAGAACCCGCCGATGACCGCATGTTCGCCGACTGGGCCATGCTCCACGACCCGGCCACCAGCTGGATCTGGTCGCGCGCAGACTTGGCCGACAACGCCATTGACCGCGCCACCCCGGAAGAGGTCACTGCCTTTTTCCTGCGCCTGCGCGGCACGGCTGAGGCCCGCACCTCCGATTGACCGGCTTTATTGCCCGGCCAAGGCATGGTTGATCGGTCGCAACGCCTCATACATCCCGCGCCAAATGCCGTAGCGCCGCTCGGCCCGCGCCGCCGCCTCCGGCCTTGGCGCGAACACCCGGTCGGTCTGCACCAGCGCCCCGGCCGCCGTCGCCAGATCGGCCATCAGGCCCACGCCTGCCCCCGCCATCACCGCCGCGCCCACCGCCCCCGGATCGCGCCCCGCCACGCGCAGCAGCGGCCGCCCGAACACATCCGCCCGCATCTGCGCCCAAGTGTCCGAGGCAAACCCGCCGCCCCCCACCCGTATCACCTCCACCCGCGTGCCCCCCGACCGTTCCAGCGCCTCAAAGGCCAGCCGTGCCGAAAAGGCCACGCCCTCCAGCACCGCCGCCACCATCTCACCCGGCCCCGTGCCACCGCTCAGCCCAGCAAAGCCCCCGCGCGATCCCGCATCCCAGATCGGCGCACGCTCGCCCGCCAGATGCGGCAGGAACAGCGGCGCATCCTCGGCCACCTCTCCAACCCGCGCCAGAGCCGCCTCCGCCTCCAACCCCACCAGCCGCGCCACCCAATCCAGCGACGCACCGCCCGATTGCGTGGGCCCCGCATGAAACCGCACCCCCCGCCAATCGGGGAACACGATCACCCCCGGCTCCGCCGCCACATCCGCCGACACCACGCCCAGCACCTCGGACGTGCCCGACAGATACATCCCCTCCCCCTGCCGCGCGACGCCAAGCCCAAACAGGCTCGCCCAAGCATCCATCATGCCCAGCACCACGGGCACCCCGGCAAAGGGCCAATCCGCATCCACCCGCCCCACCACGGTCAAAGGGTCCGCCAAGGGCACCAGCCGCGCCGCCGCCCCCGGCAGCAGGTCGATCAAACCCGCCGCATAGTCCAACCCCGGCGTCACCAGCCCGACCGAAGACATCGGATCACAGGCCAGCGCTCCCGTCAGCCGCGCCACGATCCAGTCACGCGGCAACAGCACATTTGCCGTCCTCGCCCAGATCTCGGGATGGGCGTCCCGCATCCACCCCATCCGCGCCAAGGCATGGCTCGCATCCACCGGGATCGGCGCACCCAGCCATGCCACCTTCTGCGCAACGCTCACCTGTGCATCTATCGCCGCCCCCGCCGCTGCGGCCCGCCCGTCCTGCCAGACAATCGCCGGATGCAGTACGTCCAGCGCGCCATCCACAAAGACATGGGTGTTCACCTGACTGGTCACGCAGATCGCATCCGCCCCACCCACCGCCGCGAACTCCGTCAGCGCCGCCCGCACCAGCCGCAGCCAATCCTCCGGGGTCTGCTCCACCCGCCCCGCCATGGGCCGCGCTGTCGGATAGGTCTGCGAAAAGCTGGCCAGCCGCCGCCCGTCCAGCCCCAGCATCACCGCCTTGACCGATGTGGTCCCCACATCAATCCCGATCACCCGACCCTGCATCCCGCCCCCCGCCACATTCCACTGGACGGGGCCAGACTGGCCTGACAATCATTCCCCCGCAAGATCACCGCCCGCAAGATGAACAGACGGCCGGGACAGCCACAGGGAGAGAAAACCATGACCACATCCACCGCAACCCGGCTGACCCGCAGCCTTGCCGTCGCCCTCACCCTCACGGGCTTTGCCGGCGCAGCTTGGGCCGAAGGCGAAACCGTCGCCGTCATCACCCCCTACCTGTCGCAACCCGGCACCCAGTTCTATGTCGAAGCCTTCGAAGCCCGCGCGACTGAGCTTGGCTGGACCGTGAACGTCATCGACACCGCCGGTGACGTGGCCGCCGTCATCTCGCGCATGGAAGATGCCGCCACGCAGGGCGTCGATGCCATCGTCCTGAACGTCGATCCCGCCCAAGTCGGCGCAGGGCTGGATGCCGCCGTGGCCGCCAATATCCCGGTCTTCGGCATGGATGCCGGGGCCGATCCGCGCATTCAGGCCAATGTCACCTCGAACGGCTATGCCATGGCGGCAGAGACCGCCGTCTATGTCGCCAACCGCATCGGCGGGGCGGGCAATGTGGTGATGTTCGTCTTCGACGCTTTCCCCCCCGTTCAGGTGCGCGGTGCGATCGCGGATGCCGTCTTCGCCAACCACCCCGACATCGCGGTGCTTGACCGCGTCACCCCCGATGTGGCCGATGGCGGCATCGCCGACAGCCGCGCCAAGATGGAAGCGATCCTCGCCGCCAATCCCGAACCCGGCAGCATCAAGGCCGTCTGGGCCGCATGGGACCAGCCCGCGCTGGGGGCCCTGCAGGCGATCGAGGCCGCAGGCCGCCAAGGCGAAGGCATCGTCATCACCGGCATCGACGCCAACCCGCAGGCCCGCGACGCCATCGCCGCAGGCGGCAATTTCGAAGCCTCTGTCGCGCAGGATTTCGCAGGCATCGGGGCCACCACCGCCGATACCGTCGCCCGCGTTCTGGCCGGGGAAACCCTCAAGGCCAATGTGATCTACGTTCCCACCAAGCTGATCACCTCGGCCAACGCCGCCCAGTGATCCCGGCGCGGCGGGGGGGCCAATCGCCCCCCCGCACCCCCCACAGCCTCATCGCCATGCCGCATCTCTCGATCACGGGCCTTGCCAAATCCTACGGCCCCACCCGCGCCCTGACGGGCGCTGCGCTCGATCTGCGCGGGGGTGAGGTGCACGCCCTGATGGGCGAGAACGGCGCGGGCAAAAGCACCCTGATCCGCATTCTCGCCGGCCTCGACCAACCTGACTCCGGCACCATCCTGCTCGACGGCACGCCCCTCCCCCTCGGCACCCCCGCCGCCGCCACTGCCGCAGGCTTCCGCTTCCTGCATCAGGAGCTTCAGATCGTCCCTGCGTTAAGCGTGGCGGAAAACATGCACCTCGCCCGCCCCTATCCGCGCCGCCCCGGTCTGCTCGGGGGCCTCGTGCACTGGTCCGCCCTCCACCGTGCCGCCGCAACGGCCCTGTCCCGCCTCGGCGCTGACCACATCCCCACCGATGCCCTCATGGCCACCTTCGGCCCCGGCGACCAGATGCTGGTCCGCATCGCCGCCACCCTCCTGCCCGCCGACCCCGCCCCCTGGCTCTATGTTCTGGATGAGCCCACCGCCGCCCTTACTGACGCCGAATCCGCCCGCCTCTTCGCCGCCATCGCCACGCTCAAGGCCCAAGGCGCCGCCATCCTCTACGTCTCCCACCGGATGGATGAGGTGATGGCCCTGGCCGACCGCATCACCACCCTGCGCGACGGCGCCCATGTCGCCACCCGCCCCCGGCCCGAGACCAACCGCGACCAGATCATCCATGACATGACAGGCCGCGCCCTGTCCGACCTCTTCCCCCCGCGCGGCCCCCACCCGACAAGCCCCCCTATCCTCACCCTGCGCAACCTCTCCGCACCGGGCCTGCAGGACATCTCCCTCGACCTCGCCCCCGGCGAAATTCTCGGCATCGCCGGGCTCTCCGGCTCTGGCCGCGCTGCCCTCCTGCGCGCCCTTATCGGCGCGCTGCCCCGCAAGGGCTCCGCCACCCTGAACGGCCAGCCTCTGCCCACCACCCCCACCGCCGCATGGGCGGCAGGCATCGCCTATATCCCCCGCGAACGCCGGGCCGAGGGCGTGATGCCCGCCCGCGCCCTGTCGGAAACCATCGCCCTGCCGCACCTCGCCCGCCTCTCCCGCGCGGGCTTCGTCAACCGCCGCGCCACCGCCACCCTCACCCGCCGTCTGTCCGATGACGTCCGCCTCAAATCCACCGGCCCCGCGCAGCCCGTGGCCGAGCTTTCGGGCGGCAATCAGCAAAAGGTGCTCTTCGCCCGCGCCATGGCCGCCAATCCGCGCCTCTTGCTGCTTGATGAACCCACACGCGGCGTCGATGTGGGCGCAAAGTTTGACATCTACACCCTCATCCGCAGCGCCGCCGCGCAAGGCACCGCCGTGATCCTCGTCTCCTCCGACCTGCCTGAACTCATCGGCCTGTCCGACCGCATCGCCATCCTGACGTCCGGCCGCATCACCGCCACCCTGCCCGCCGACGGCTTGACCGAAGCCGCGCTCCTGACAGCCTGCTACGCAAAGGACACCTGACCATGGCCGCCCTTCTGAAACGCTATGGCTCGCTTCTCGGCATGGCCTCCATCATCGTCTTCTTCTGGATCGCGCTCCCCGATACTTTCATGACCGCGCGCAACTGGCTCAACATCAGCCAGCAGCTTTCCATGCTCACCGTCGTTGCCGTCACCATGACCGT
>PNND01000441.1 GCA_013824045.1 Rhodobacter sp.
ACGCCCATGGTCAGGCGGCGGGTCTGGATGGCTTTGGTGAAATCGACCTTGTAGGTCAGCATCTTGCGGTCGGGGCGGACCATGCCGGTGAGTTTGACTTCGCCCACGCCGAGCGCGTAGCCGCGCCCTTGCCAGCCGCGCCAGCCAAGGTTGAAGCCGGTCAACTGCCACAGGCCATCGAGGCCGAGGCAGCCGGGCATGATCGGGTTGCCGGGGAAGTGGCAGGCGAAGAACCACAGGTCGGGGGTGATGTCGAATTCGGCTACGACATGGCCTTTGCCGTGCAGGCCGCCATCTTCCGAGATGTCGGTGATGCGGTCCATCATCAGCATGGGCGGTTCGGGAAGCTGGGCATTGCCGGGGCCGAACAGCTCTCCGCGCGCGCATTTCAGAAGGTCGTCGCGGTCGAAGCGGTTCGGATAGGCGGCCATGTGGTGGGGTTCCCCTGTGGTCCTGTGTTGCGGCATCGGGTGTAGCATCGGCGGGGAATGAAGGGCAAGGGTGACGCGGCCCTGCCAGGGGGGCTGTGCTGGCTGAACGGGCTGTGATCCGGTGCGGCCTGTTTTCATTTGTATTTGGGGGGGGAGAGGCCTTATATGTTGAGCGGAACAGACAGGAATTGCAGGGACAGCGCATGATGCTGACGGCACAGGATCGGGGGACGGAGTGGTTGTCGCGGGGCGGTTTGCGCCCGACGCGGCAGCGGCTGGCCCTTGCGGCTTTGCTGGTGGGCGATGGCGAGGACCGGCATGTGACGGCGGAAAGCCTGTTCGCGCTGGCCGATCAGTCGGGCGAGAAGGTGTCGCTGGCGACCGTGTACAACACGCTGCGCGCGTTCTGCGAGGCGGGGTTGATGAACGAGGTCGTGGTGGACGGGTCGAAGAGCTATTTCGACACGCGCATGGATGACCACCCGCATTTCTATTGGGAAGACAGCGCCACGCTGAGCGATGCGCCTGCGGATAACTTGCGGATCGAAGGGCTGCCCGAGGCGCCCGAGGGTATGCAGGTATCGCGCGTGGATGTGGTGATCCGGCTGCGCCGGGCCTGAGGCGGGCCTGATCAGGCCAGCGGCCTGATCGGTGGGAAGGCGCACATATCTTCAAACGAGCAGAAGGCGGGGGGCGCGAGGGCCATCTGCGGGATTTCGTCCTGTAGCCGCGCGGTCCATTCCGCCATCGTCGCGCGCCAGACGGGCAGCGCGGCCGTGGGCAGGGCGCGTTTCACATAGGCGAGCGTGGTGTGGAAGGCGTAATCGTTGTGCGCGGGCGCGCGCAGGCGCAGCGCATCGGACAGCCGGTCGCGCCAGTGGCGGGCGGCGGCTTCGTCAGCGTCAGTCAGGCCCCGGAGCGTGACGCCGAAGGGGGTGGCGGCGGCGACCGACATGCGGAAGGGCGGGGGTGGGGCGAAGCCATCAAGCCGCGCGGTCATGGCGGCGGTGACGTCAGCGATGGACATTTCGGTATCCAGCCCTTCGGGCCAGCGGCGCGGATCGCGGCGGGTGTCGATCACCCCTTCGAACACGGTCATGTGCCAGCTGTCAGCCGGGGTGAGGGCCAGCAGATGCGCATGGGGCAGATCGGCCAGCGCCGCGCGAAAGCGCAGGAGGGCGGCTTCGGTCGGTGAGCCGGGGATCACTTGGCAGACCACGGTATTGCCGGATTCCGGCAGGAAGCGGCCTGCCTCATCGAAGCGGGTGCCGAGGCGCGGATTGATCCAGCCGGCACCGGGCGAAAGGGTCTGTTCCCAGGACATCGGTCTGTCTCCTTGGCATCTGCGCCCTGTGGATGTGGCAGGTGCGGATGACAGGCGGATGACAGGAGCGTGGGTGGTGGATCAGGGGGCGGTGGCCCGCCCCCTGATATGCGGCGATCACTTCGGGACGAGGACCGCGTTCACGACGTGGATCACGCCGTTGGATTGGTTCACGTCGGCGATGGTGACTTGGCTTGCGTTGCCGCTTTCGTCGATCAGGTAGAGGTTGCGGCCCTTGACCTGTGCCGAGAGCGCGTCGCCCGACACGGTCTGCATGTGGTAGAAGCCGTCGGGGGAGGCCTTGGCGCGGGCCATGATATCTGCGCCCGACAGTTTGCCGGCGACGACATGGGCGGTCAGCACCTTGGTCAGCATCGCCTTGTTTTCGGGCATCAGGAGCGTGTCGACGGTGCCTGCGGGCAGCGCGGCGAAGGCGTCATTCACCGGGGCGAAGACGGTGAAAGGGCCGGGCGATTGCAGGGTTTCCACCAGACCGGCGGCCTGAACGGCGGCGACGAGGGTGGTGTGATCCTTGGAGTTGACGGCGTTTTCAACGATGGTCTTGTCGGCGAACATCGGCGCGCCGCCGACCATCGGGTTGTCCTGTGCCATGGCGGGCAGGGCGAGCAGGGTGGTCAGGGCGAGCGTGCGGATTGTGGTCTTGAGCATGGAAACCTCCGGGTTTGGGCGGAACCGTTCCGCCTGTGGTCCAAGGAACGGGGGGAGGTTCGGAAAAGTTTCAGCGGCGGCGAAAAGGTTGTGTCAGCAGGCGGTCCAGCCATGCCTCGCGCCGGGTGCGGAAGATTTCGATGCCAAGGGGCATGGTCTGCGGGTCGCCCTTGGGGGCGGGGCGGAAGGTGCCAAAGGCGCGATCCCAGAGCGAGAGGTTGAAGCCGAAATTGCTGTTGGTTTCCTCAGGGATGACCGAGTGGTGGATGCGGTGCAGGGCCGGGGTGACGATGAGGCGGCGCAGGAGGGATTCGGTGCGGTCGGGTAGGCGGATATTGGCATGGGTGAAGAGCGAGGTGGCGTTCAGCGCGATCTCGAAGGCGATTACTGCAAGGGCGGGGGCGCCGAGGACGATCACGGCGACGATCTTGATGAGGGTGGAAAAGAGGATTTCCAGCGGGTGAAAGCGCAGGCCGGTGGAGGCATCGAGGTGGGTGTCGGAATGGTGCATCCGGTGCAGCCGCCAGAGGGCCGGGATATGGTGCATCATCAGATGCTGGCCCCAGATCAGAAGGTCGAGCAGCAGGAAGGCGATCGGGATGGAAAGCCAGAGGGGGAGGGGGGTGAGAAGGCCCCAACCCTGTGCCGTGGCCCATGTGGCGGCGGCGACGGGCATGAGCGGGATCAGCAGGCGGACGAGGGCGGTGTCGATGGCGACGATGGCGAGGTTGTTGGTCCAGCGGATCAGACGGGGGATTTCGGCCCGGCGGTCGGGGGCGGCGAATTCCCACAGCGCCATCACGGCAAGGGTGCCGAGAAAGGCCACAAGACGGATGAGTTCGGCGCTGTCCATCGGGTAAGGGTGCGGCAGGGAAGCGGCCTTGGCAAGGGCGCGTTTGGGGCCGTTCCGGAAGGGCGGGCTTGATCGGGCGGCGGGGCTGGGCTAGGCTTGTGGAAACGTTTCCATATCTTGCAGCAAGGACCGATCCCGATGAAAGCCGCCCGGATGAACCGCCTGTTTGCGCCCTCGGGCCATTGCTTTGATGTGGCGATTGACCATGGCATGTTCAACGAGCGCAGTTTTCTGGGCGGGATCGAGGATATGGGGGCGGCGATCCGCGCCGTGGCGGCGGCAAAGCCTGATGCGATCCAGTTGCCGCCGGGGACAGCGCGGCTGTTGCAGGCCATTCCGGGCAAGGACAAGCCCGCGCTGGTGCTGCGGACGGACATCGCGAACGTTTACGGCACGCCCTTGCCACGGGTGCTGTTTTCCGAGGTGATCGACCGGGCGGTGGAGCAGGGGGTGGTGCTGGATGCGGCCTGCGTGGTGGTGAACCTGCTGATGTTGCCGGATGAGCCGGAGGTTTACCGCGCCTGCGTGCGGAACGTGAATTCCCTGAAGCGGGAATGCGAGATCATGGGGATGCCGCTGATGGTGGAGCCCCTCGTCATGCAGGACAATGCCAAGGGCGGCTATATGGTGGACGGCGATATCGACAAGATCCTGCCGCTGGTCCGGCAGGCGGCGGAACTGGGGGCGGATATCATCAAGGCCGATCCCTGTTCGGATGTGTCGGAGTATCATCGGGTGATCGAGATTGCCCAAGGCCTGCCCGTGCTGGTGCGCGGGGGCGGGCGGGTGTCGGATGCGGAGATTTTGTCGCGGACGGCAGAGTTGATGAAGCAGGGCGCGAAGGGCATCGTTTATGGGCGCAACGTCATTCAGCATCCCGATCCGGGGGGCATGACGCGGGCGCTGATGGCGGTGGTGCATGAGGGGGCGACGCCCGAGGCGGCGCTGGCGATGATCGGGGGCAAGTGATGCGCGAGGTCCGGTTCGGCATCATCGGATGCGGGTTGATGGGGCGGGAGTTCGCCTCGGCCGCCGCACGCTGGCTGCATCTGACGGAGATGACGGCGAAGCCCCGGATCGTGGCGGTCTGTGACACCAACCCCGCGTTGATGGGGTGGTATACGGACGCCTTGGGGCCGATGCAGGTGACGACGGATTACCGCGAGTTGCTGGCCAACCCTGAGGTGGAGGCGGTCTATTGCGCGGTGCCGCATGTGCTGCATGCCGAGATCTATCCGGCGATCTTGGCGGCGGGGAAGCATCTGCTGGGTGAAAAGCCCTTCGGAATGGATTTGACACAGAACCGGGCGATTTCCCAGGCGATCGCGGCGCGGCCCGATCTGATGGTGCGCTGTTCGTCGGAGATGCCCTTCTATCCCGGCGCGCAGAAGGTGGTGGAGTTCGTGCACTCTGGTGCCGTGGGTCCGGTGCTGGAGGTGGAGGCGTGCTTCCTGCATTCCAGCGACATCAACCCCGAGAAGCCGATCAACTGGAAGCGGATGGCCAAGGTGAACGGCGATTATGGCTGCATGGGCGATCTGGGGATGCATGTGCTGCATGTGCCGCTGCGGCTGGGCTGGAAGCCCGCGCGGGTGACGGCGTCGCTGGTGAAGCGGGTGGAGACGCGGCCCGATGGCAAGGGCGGGCGGATGGCCTGCGATACGTGGGACAATGCGACGATCACTTGCGACGTGCCGGATGCAGGGGGCGCGTTCCCCATGGTGCTGAAGACATGGCGGATTGCACCCGGCGAGGCGAATACATGGTCGATCCGGGTCTTGGGGATGCGGGGATCGGCGTTTTTCACCACCAAGAGCCCGCGTCAGTGGTCGTATATGCGCTATGAGCCCGGCGGGGCGCAGGGTTGGGTGAGGGAAGACCTTGGGTACACGCCGCTGTTCGGCGCGATCACGGGGGGGATCTTCGAGTTTGGCTTTACGGACGCGATCCAGCAGATGTGGGCGGCCTTTGTCGATGAGTTGGCGGGGGGGGATGCCAAGGGCTTTCCCTGCGCCACGCCGGAAGAAGCGGCGGCGCATCATGCGGTGCTGACGGCGGCGTTGGCGGCGGGGATCAGCGGGCAGGCGGTGGAGGTTTCCTACTGATGCGGCCCGTTTCGGAAAGGCGGGGGATTGCCTGTGCAGGAAACTGGATCGTGGACATCGTTCATACGATCGAGGCATGGCCTGCCAAAAGCGATCTGGTGCGGATCACCGATGAGGTGGAGGGGACCGGGGGCGGGGCGGCGAATGTCATGCTGTCGCTGGCGGCCTTCAAGGCGGGGCTGCCCTTGTGGGCGATCGGGTTGGTGGGGATGGACCGCCATGCCGCGACGGTGCGCTGGGCGGTGAAGGGCGCTGGGGCGGGGCTGGACCATCTGACCGAGACGGACCGCGCGCCGACGGCCCATACCCATGTGATGAACCTTGCCGGGGACAGCCGGACGTTCTTTTACCATCCCGGCACGAACGACCTGCTGGATGAGGGCGATATCGCGGTGGAGGCGGTGGTGGCTGCGGGGGCCCGGATCTTCTACCTTGGTTATCTGAACCTGCTGGGCAAGCTGGATGCGGTGGTGGACGGGGCCACGGGCGCGGCGCGGGTGCTGGCGCGGGCGCAGGCGGCGGGGATGGTGACGGCGGTTGATCTGGTCTCAACCGACCGGGCGGAGTTCCGCGCGGCGGTCGAGGCGGCGCTGCCTTTCGTTGATGTGCTGTTTCTCAATGAGGTGGAGGCGGCGCGGGCGACAGGGCGTGTCATCGCGGGTGCGGGGGATGTGGAAGGGATCACGGAAGCGGCGCGTCAGTTGCAGGAGGGCGGCGCGGGGCAGGTGGTGGTGCATACCCCGGCACTGGGGCTTTGGATGGCGGAAGGGGGAGGGGTGACGGTGGTGCGCCCCGATCCGGTGCCACCGGAACAAGTGGTCAGCCCGGTCGGCGCAGGCGATGCCTTTGCCGCGGGCTGCCTTTATGGGTTGCATGAGGGGTGGGAGGTTCCGGCCTGCCTGCGGCTTGGCCATCGCGCGGCGGCGGCCTGTTTGGGCGGGGCCACGGCGACGGGGGCGATCCCGGCCTTGACAGTGCTGATGGGTTAAGGGGGATCGCCCGCCCGCCCGCCCGCCCGCCCGTCTTGCCTTGCCCAAGGCTGGTAAGAGGAGATGCGACCTGTGTTTCACCTTGGCTCAAATACCCAATCCGCCCGTGCCGCTGGCGCAAGGGTCGGGCCTGAGGTGCCTGAGGGGGTCAAGGGAGGGTGACGCCCGCCCTTGCTGCGGTGGTGCCGCGGGCGATCAGGGTCAGGGGCAGGGCGGGCGGCGGGGGCGGCGGGGTGCCGCGCATCAGGGCGATGAGGGTGTCCACTGCGGCCTCGCCGATCTGGCGGATGGGCTGGGCGATGGTGGTGAGTTGCGGGATCGTGTAGCGTGCTGCGGGCAGGTCGTCGAAGCCGATCACCGACAAGTCATCCGGCACGCGCAGGCCGCGCGCAACGGCGGCGTGCAGGGCGCCGATGGCGGCCATGTCGGAAATGCCGATGAGCGCGGTGGGCATGCCGTCTGACAGCAGGTCGGCGGCGAGGCTGCGGCAGGCCTCGAAGCTGTGCTCCGGACCAAGGCGGATGGATTGCGGGGCCA
Organism: Rhodobacter sp.; assembly: GCA_013824045.1. Lineage (GTDB taxonomy): Bacteria > Pseudomonadota > Alphaproteobacteria > Rhodobacterales > Rhodobacteraceae > Paragemmobacter. Next base: position 6,909 of record PNND01000441.1, read on the forward strand.
GCCCCGCGCCTGCGAGTTCCGCCACGATCCCGGCCAGCCGGTCCTGTACGGGGGCGGAATGGCCGGGCGCGCCCACGACGCCGATGGATCGGTGGCCGAGGTCCAGCAGGTGGCGGGCCAGCATCCGGCCCCCGGCATGGTGATCGGCGGTGACGGCGGGGGTTCCGGGCAGCGCTCGGTCAACCGCCACGATGGGCACCCGCGCGGCGTTGAGCCGGGCCACGGCGGAATTGTCCGAGGTGACCGCGGCGAGGATCACCCCATCCACCTGCTGGGCCAGCATGGCGGCGACATAGGCGGCCTCGTGGTCGGGGCTTTCGGCGGTGGAGCAGATCATCGCCTGATAGCCGCGCGCAAACAGTGCCTGTTCCACGGTATGGGCAAGGATGCCGAAGAAATGCACATCGAGCGCGGGCAAAAGCACGCCCACCATCCGGCTTGACCCCGACCGCATCATCCGCGCGCCAGCATTGGGGCGATAGCCCAGTTCGGCGACCGCCGCTTCGATCCGGGCGCGCATATCGGCGCTGACATAGCCCGATCCGTTGACGACGCGGGACACCGTGGCGATGGAGGCCCCGGCACGATGTGCGATGTCCCTGATCTTGATCATGGCGCAGGCCCCCGTTCTGCCCTTCTGTCTAGCTGTGCTTGCCGGAAGGGCAAGGCTGTCGGGGTGGGGATGGATCAGATATATACATTCAGACTCTTGAATGTTTATGAGACTCAGGTTACCTCTGCCCCATCATTTTCTGGAGAGTCGCCATGCGCCCCATCTCTGCCTTTTCGCTGATTGCCCTTTTGCTGGGGGTGGTCCCGGCTGTTGCGGACAGCGTCACGCTGGCCCCGGTCAGCATCACCGAATGGAAAGCCGTTTATGGCCGGGTGGAGGCGCGGGATCGTATTCCGGCGCGGGCGCGGCTGGGCGGGACGCTGGTTTCGCTGAGCGTGGCCGAAGGCGATGTGGTGGCGCAAGGCGATGTGCTGGCCGAGATTGTGGATGAAAAGCTGGGCTTTCAACTGGCCGCGCTTGAGGCGCAGGGGCGGGCGCTGGCAGCGCAGCTTGCCAATGCGCAGGCGGAACTGACGCGGGGCGAGGAATTGCTTGCGCAGGGGGTGACCACCGCGCAGCGGCTGGATGCCTTGCGCACGCAGGTGGATGTGGTCACAGGCCAGATCGCGGCGCTGGAGGCGCAGAGCCAAGTGCTGGCTCAGCAGGCGGCCGAGGGCGCGGTGCTGGCCCCGGTGGCGGGGCGCGTGCTGGATGTGCCGGTGGCGCAGGGCGCGGTGGTGATGCCGGGTGAGGCGGTGGCGCAACTGGGCGGCGGTGGCATCTTCCTGCGGCTGGCGGTGCCCGAGCGGCACGCGGCCAACCTGACCGAGGGCGATGCGATCCAGATCGAAAGCGCAGATGGCGTGGCAGAGGGGCGGCTCGTGAAGGTTTATCCGCTGATCGAGAATGGCCGCGTGGTGGCCGATGTCGAGGTGGCGGGGCTGTCGGAGCGGTTTGTCGATGCGCGGGTGCTGGTGCGCCTGCCGGTGGGGGAACGCGCGGCGCTGCTGGTGCCGGAGGCGGCGCTGGTGACGCGGGGGGGCGTGGACTTCGTAGCGCTGGAGGGTGCCGGGTTGCGCACTGTGGTGCCGGGGGAACGGGTGACGGTGGACGGTGTGGCGATGGTTGAGGTGCTGACCGGGCTGCAGGCAGGGGATGTGGTGATGGCTGTGGCGCCTGTTGCGGGCGAGGTGGGCCATGAGTGACCGGGAAGAGGCATCGCTGGGCATTGCCGGGCGGCTGACGAAGGGGTTCATCGCCTCGGCCCTGACGCCCTTGTTCATTCTGGCGGCGCTGGCGATGGGGCTGGTGGCGCTGGTGTCCTTGCCGCGTGAGGAAGAGCCGCAGATTTCCGTGCCGCTGGTGGATATCCATGTGCAGGCGCAGGGGTTGCGCGCCGAAGATGGCGTGAAGCTGGTGACGGAGCCGCTGGAGATCCTTGTGAAGGGGATCAACGATGTGGAGCATGTCTATTCCCAGACGCGGGATGATGCGGTTCTGGTGACGGCGCGGTTCGAAGTGGGGACCAAGGCCGAGGATGCGATCCTGCGGGTGCATGACAAGCTGCGCGCCAATATGGACCGGATTCCGGTGGGGATACCCGAGCCTTTGGTGATCGGGCGCGGGATCGACGATGTGGCGATCCTGACGCTGACCCTGTCAGGCGATGGGGTTTCGGCGAATGACCTGACGCGTGTTGTGCGGGCGCTGCAATCCGAGGTGGCCAAGACCGAGGATGTGGGGCTGACCTATATCGTGGGTGAGGCGCAGGAGGCGATCCGCATCGCGCCGGACCCGGAGCGGTTGGCCCTGTATGGTGTCACCCTGCAGCAATTGGCGGGGAAAGTGGCGCAGGCCAACCGGACGCTGAACACGGGCAAGGTGCGTGCCGATGGCGGGCAGATCGATCTGGTCGCGGGCGAGACGATGACGGCGCCGTCGGAGGTGGCGAACCTGCTTTTGACGACGCAGGACGGGCGGCCGGTCTATGTGGCGGATGTGGCGGAGGTGCGTTTCGTCCCTGACACGTCGGATCATATCGTGAGCCATCTGGTGAAGGATGAGGCGGGGGTGGTGCAACGCGCGCCTGCCGTGACGCTGGCCGTGGCGAAGCGCGCGGGTGCCAATGCGGTGGTGGTGGCCGAAGAGGTGCTGCACCGGGTGCATACGCTTGAGGGCAAGCTGATCCCGGAAGGGATGACCCTGACCGTGACGCGCGACTATGGCGAGACGGCGAATGAAAAGGCCAATGAGCTGTTGTTCCATCTGGGCCTTGCGACCGTGTCGATCATCGCGCTGGTCTGGCTGGCGATCGGCTGGCGCGAGGCCATCGTGGTGGCCATCGTCATTCCGGTGACGATCCTGCTGACGCTCTTTGCGGCATGGATCATGGGATATACGCTGAACCGGGTGAGCCTGTTCGCGCTGATCTTTTCCATCGGGATTCTGGTGGATGATGCCATCGTGGTGATCGAAAACATTGCCCGGCATTGGGCGATGAAGGATGCGCGCCCCCGGATGCAGGCGGCGATTGATGCAGTGGCGGAGGTGGGCAATCCCACCATCGTGGCCACGCTGACGGTGGTGGCGGCGCTGTTGCCGATGCTGTTCGTGAGCGGGTTGATGGGGCCGTATATGAGCCCCATCCCGGCCAATGCCTCGGCGGCGATGATATTCTCGTTCTTTGTGGCGGTGATCATCACGCCTTGGCTGATGGTGAAGATCGCGGGCAAGGCGGATATGTCGGCCCATGGTGCAGACGGGCATGGCGGGCATCAGGGCGGCTGGCTGGAGCGCGGCTATGACGCCGTGGCGCGGCCCTTGCTGGCATCCAAGGCGCGCAGCCTTGGGTTTCTACTGATCACGGCTGTGCTGTCTTTCGGGTCGCTGGCGGCGCTTTACACGCGCGATGTGACGGTGAAGCTGCTGCCCTTCGACAACAAATCCGAATTGTCGGTGATGATCGATCTGCCCGAGGGCGCGTCGGTCGAGGCGACGGACCGCGTGGCACAGGATGTCGCGGCCATTGTCATGGAGATGGAGGAGGTGACGTCGGTCCAGACCCATGCAGGGACGGCGGCGCCGTTCAATTTCAACGGGTTGGTGCGGCACACCTATCTGCGGCAAGAGCCGCAACTGGGCGAGGTGGCGATCAACCTGCTGCCCAAGACCGACCGTGACCGGGCGAGCCATGCCATCGCGCTGGATATCCGCGAGCGGCTGAAGGCTGTGGCGGTGCCGGAGGGGACGGTGCTGAAGACCGTGGAGCCGCCGCCGGGGCCGCCTGTGATCGCCACGTTGCTGGCCGAAGTTTACGGGCCGGATGCGGAAACGCGGCGGGCGGCGGCGACGCAGATAAGGGCGGCGTTTGAGAGTGTGCCCTTTGTCGTGGATGTGGATGACAGTTTCGGTGTGATGGCACCGCGCCTGCGGGCCACGATTTCGACCGATGATCTGGAATTCTTTGGTGTGCAGGAGGCGGATGTCTTTGACACGATGGCGCTTTTGAATGGCGGGCAGGTGGTGGGCTATTCGCATCGGGGCGAGGGGCGCTATCCCATCCCGCTGATCGTGGGGCGCGACAAGGGTGACCGGGTGCTGGATGAGCGGTTCCTGTCGACCCCGATCCCGGCCAATGTTTTGCCCGGCGCGCGGGGCGTGGTGGAACTGGGCGATGTGATCCGGGTGACGGAGGAGCGGTCGTCCTATCCCGTGTTCCGCCATAACGGGCGCGAGGCCGAGATGGTGACGGCAGAGCTGGCCGGGGATTTCGAGGCGCCGCTGTACGGGATGCTGGCGGTGGCGGATGCCATTGAGGCGCAGAATTGGGCGCCGGGGACCAAGCCCGTGATCAGCCTGCATGGCCAGCCCGAGGATGAGAGCGGCGTCACGCTGCTATGGGATGGGGAATGGGAAGTGACCTATGTCACTTTCCGCGACATGGGCGCGGCCTTTGGCATTGCGCTCTTGGGCATCTACATCCTTGTGGTGGCGCAGTTCGGATCGTTCAAGCTGCCCTTGGTGATCCTGACGCCCATTCCGTTGACGTTTCTGGGCATCATTGTCGGGCATTGGCTTTTTGCCGCGCCGTTTTCGGCCACGTCGATGATCGGGTTCATCGCACTGGCGGGGATCATCGTGCGCAATTCCATCTTGCTGGTGGATTTCATCCGGCATTCGTCGGATGGCCCGGTGACGGTGGATGTTCTGATCGCGGCGGGGGCGATCCGGTTCAAGCCGATCCTGCTGACGGCGATTGCGGCGATGATCGGGGCGGTTGTGATCCTTGCGGACCCGATCTTTCAGGGGCTGGCGATTTCGCTTCTGTTCGGGTTGTTGTCATCGACCCTGCTGACCGTGCTGGTCATTCCCGCCATCTATCGCGTGATGCGGACCTGAAGGGTGCGGGGGGGGGGCGGTGCCCTTCCCCCCGCCAAATCTGACGGGGAGGACGTCAGAAGTCGAAAGCGTCGGTCACGTGGCGTTTGCCAAGGGTCAGCGCGTCGGCCACGTGGACCATCGGGGCGAGGTCCACCTCGGATTTGCCAGCGCGGACAAGTTCGGCCATGCGGGCGTAGAGTTTGGGGTATTCGCCCATGATCGTCTGTTCGCCCGCGACTTCTGTTCCCGCCACCTCGAACCGATTGCCGCCAAAGCGCAGGGCGCAGGGGCCGGCATTGGTGTCAATCTCGATATCCCAGGTCTGGGGGCCTTCTTGCCGCCAGTCGAAATCGGCGGTGATGCCGCCGGAGAATGTCAGGCGGGCGGCGATGGGGGTGTCGCGATTGGCAGGAAATTCCAGATCAGCGGCGGTCAGATGGACCGGGGCGGGCAGGATTTCCGTCAGGATCGAAAGCGCGTTGATGCCGGGATCGAAGACGCCCATGCCGCCCGGCTCAAACACCCAGTCCTGACCGGGATGCCATTTGCGGACATCTTCGCGCCAGGTGATGTGGGCGCGGGTGATGGTCTTGTCGGCCAGCCAGGCTTTGGCGGGGGCGACAGCCTCGGCCATGCGGGAATGCCATGTGGCGTAGAGGGTGACGCCGTGATCGGCAGCGAGCCGTTCGAGGGCGTGCACCTCGGCCAGCGTCTGGCCGGGCGGTTTTTCCAGCATGACATGGCGGCCGGCGCGCAGGGCCATTTCCGCATAGGGGTGGCGCGGTTGGGGCGGCAGGCAGAGCGAGATGGTGCCGATATCGGGGCGTTGCTCCAGCATCGTGGCGAAGTCGGTGAAGGCGGGGATGCCGTCCACTTTGCCAGAGCGGCTGACCGTGGCGGCAAGCTCCCAATCGGGGGAGGCGGCCAGCGCGGGGACGTGCTGGTCGACTGCGATCTTGCCGATGCCGACGAGGGCAAGTTTCATCAATGCGAGTCCTTGCCGACGGGCGCGCCACGGCAGCCCAGCATGAAATCAAGATCGGCCCCGGTATCGGCGCCCATCACATGGCTGTGGTGCAACTTGGCATAGCCGCTGTCGGGGGGCGCGATGCGGGGGGTCCAGACGGCCTGACGGCGGGCGATTTCCTCATCCGACACTTCCAGATGCAGGCGGCGGTTGGGGACGTCCAGCTGAATGAAGTCGCCGTTCTGCACGATGGCGAGAGGGCCGCCCACGGCCGCCTCGGGCGAGGTGTGCAGGCAGACCGTGCCGAAGGCGGTGCCGGACATGCGCGCGTCCGATATGCGGACCATGTCGGTGATGCCCTTTTTCAGAACCTTGGGGGGCAGGCCCATATTGCCGACCTCGGCCATACCGGGATAGCCCTTGGGGCCGCAATTCTTGAGCACCATGACGCAGGTTTCATCGATATCCAGATCGGGATCGTTGATCTTGGCCTTGTAGTCGTCGATATCCTCGAACACCACGGCGCGGCCGCGATGGACCATCAGGGACGGGGTCGCGGCAGAGGGTTTGAGGACGGCGCCGTTGGGGGCGAGGTTGCCCTTGAGGACCACCACGCCGCCGGATTGCGTGAGCGCGCGTTCGACGGGAAGGATGACGTCGTCATTGTGGTTGACCACGTCCTTGACCTGATCCCATGCCGTTTCGCCGGAGACGGTAAGCGCGTCCTTGTTCAGAAGGCCCGCTTCGCCCAGACGTTTGAGCACGACCGGCAGGCCGCCTGCGTAGAAGAATTCCTCCATCAGGTATTTGCCCGAGGGCATCAGGTTCACGATGGTGGGGACATCGCGGCCGAGCTTGTCCCAATCATCCAGCGTGAGATCAATGCCGACGCGGCCCGCGATGGCAAGGATGTGGATGACGGCATTGGTGGACCCGCCGATGGCGGCATTGGTGCGGATGGCGTTTTCGAACGCCTGACGGGTGAGGATGTCGGAGGGTTTGAGATCGTCCTTGACCATCTGCACGATGCGGCGGCCCGACATCTGCGCCATGACGCGGCGGCGGCTGTCCACCGCCGGGATGGCGGCATTCCCGGAAAGCGCCATACCCAGTGCCTCGGCCATGGAGGCCATGGTGGAGGCGGTGCCCATCGTGTTGCAGGACCCGGCAGAGCGGGACATCGACGCCTCGGCCTCGGCGAATTCGGCCATCGTCATCTCGCCCGCCTTCACGGCCTCGGAGAATTTCCACAGATGGGTGCCGGAGCCCACGCGTTCGCCGCGGAAATAGCCGTTCAGCATCGGCCCGCCGGTGACGACGATGGAGGGCAGATCGGTGGAGGCGGCGGCCATCAGGAGCGAGGGGGTGGTCTTGTCGCAGCCCACGAGGAGGACGCAGCCATCCATCGGCTGGCCGCGCATCTGTTCCTCGATCGACATGGCGGCGATGTTGCGGAACATCATGGCCGTGGGGCGGAAGGCGGATTCCGAGACGGAGAAGACGGGGACTTCGACGGGGAAGCCGCCGGCCTCATAGATGCCGTTCTTCACCTTTTCCGCCAGCGCGTTGAGATGCGCGTTGCAGGGGTTCAGTTCAGACCAAGTGTTGAGGATGCCGATGACCGGGCGGCCATCGAAAAGGTCATGCGGGAAGCCCTGATTTTTCATCCAGCCGCGATGGTAGATGTTGTCGCGGCTGGAACCGCTGAACCATTCCTGCGAGCGCAGTTTGCGGGGCCATTTGGCGGGCTTGAAGGTCATGGTTTCCTCACAGGGTCTGAACGGCAACGGTCGCCGCGACGGGCGCGGGGGCCTTGGCGAGCGGGTTCTTCAGGGGCAAGCCGAAGGGGGGCGACTCGATTTCGAAGATATCGCCGGGACGGGTGGAGATGCCATCGGCAAAAGACAGGGTGGCGGTGCCGAACATATGGACATGCACATCGCCGGGGCGGCGGAAGATATCGTATTTGAAGTGGTGGTGTTCGAGATTGGCCATGGTGTGGGACATGTTCGCCTCGCCCGACAGGAACGGCTTTTCCCAGATCACCGCGCCATCGCGGCGGATGCGCGAGGTGCCCTGCACATCGGCGGGCAGGTCGCCCAGCAGGATTTCCGGGCCGAATGACGCCTCACGCAGTTTGGAATGGGCGAGCCAGAGGTAGTTCACCCGTTCGGTGATGTGGTCGGAAAACTCGTTCGCCAGCGCCCAGCCGAGGCGGCAGGGGGTGCCATCGGGGGCGATGATGTAGATGCCTGCAAGCTCCGGTTCCTCGCCGCCATCTTCGGCGAAGGGGGGCATGGTCAGGGGCTGACCGGGCGCGATGGCGGTGGTGCCGTTGCCTTTGTAAAACCATTCGGGCTGTACGCCGGGGGTGCCGGGGGCGGGGCGGCCGCCTTCCAGACCCATGCGGAACATCTTCATGCTGTCGGTCAGGGTTTCCGCACCCGCCAGTTTGGCATGCATCGCATCACGGGCCGAAGCGCTGCCCAGATGGGTAAGGCCGGTGCCGGTCAGGAGCATATGCGCCGGGTCAGGATGGGTGATGGGCAGGGTGACGCGGCCCTCTGCCAGAAGCGAGGGCAGGTCTACTGCGGCGCCCATGCCGCGTTCGGCGATGATCGCGGCGACGGGGCGGCGGGAGGTGGCCGCTTCCAGCGCGAGGTCATAGGTGGAGGCGGTGCCGCGCAGGATGGCGGCCTCGGACCCCGAGCGGACCACGACGGCGAGGGAGCCGTCGGGCTGCGTGATCTGGGACAGGAGCATCGGGGGCCTCACTTGTTCTTGTTGTAGACGTCGAAAATGACGGCGGCGAGAAGGACGAGGCCCTTGATCACCTGCTGATAGTCGATCCCGATGCCCATGATGGACATGCCGTTGTTCATCACGCCCATGAT
>PNND01000224.1 GCA_013824045.1 Rhodobacter sp.
GCGGCAAGGCGCGGGATGGCGGCGCGCAGGGCCTCGGCCCCTGTCATCTGTCCATCTCGGCCAGTTTTTCGGCCTGATCATGGGCGACGAGCGCGTTCACCACCCCGTCCAGGTCGCCCGCCATGATCTGCGGCAGGGCGTACAGCGTCAGGTTGATACGGTGATCGGTCAGGCGGCCTTGCGGGAAGTTGTAAGTGCGGATGCGCTCGGACCGGTCGCCCGATCCCACCTGCGCCTTGCGGTCGGCGGCGCGGTCATTGGCCTGCCGTTCGCGCTCCATCTCATAGAGCCGGGCACGCAGCACCTGCATGGCGATGGCGCGGTTCTGATGTTGGGATTTTTCCGACGACGTCACGATGATTCCCGTCGGGATATGGGTGATGCGCACCGCAGAATCGGTCGTGTTGACGTGCTGGCCCCCGGCCCCGCTGGCGCGCATCGTATCGATGCGGATGTCGGAGGCGGGAATGTCGATATCCACCTCTTCCGCCTCGGGCAGCACGGCCACTGTGGCGGCAGAGGTGTGGATGCGGCCGCCCGCTTCGGTTTCCGGAACGCGCTGCACGCGGTGGACGCCGGATTCGAATTTCAGTTTCGCAAAGACGCCCTCGCCCTGCACATGGGCGGTGAGTTCCTTGATGCCACCCAGATCAGAGAGTTGCTGTTCAAGGATTTCAAAGCGCCAGCCCTGCTTTTCGGCATAGCGCTGATACATCTTGAGGAGGTCGGCGGCGAAAAGGGCGGCTTCCTCGCCCCCGGTGCCGGGGCGGATTTCCAGAATGGCCGGGCGGGCATCGGCGGCATCCTTGGGAAGAAGCGCGATGCGAAGGTCATGTTCGTAATCGGGGATCAAGGCGCGCAGGCGGGGTATTTCATCCTCGGCCAGTGCCTTCATGTCCGGGTCGGACAGCATAGCCTCGGCCTCGGCCAGATCGTCCAATGCGCGGCGATAGGCGGCGATCTGATCGGCGACCGGGCGCAAGTCGCTGTATTCGCGGCTGATCCGGGCGATTTCGGAGGGTTCGGCACCCGCGTTCAGGCGCGCTTCGAGATATTCGAAGCGTTGCGTGATCTGGGCGAGTTTGTCCAAGGGAACCATGCGGGTTCTGTGGCGCGTTCAGATCAGCCGGTCAAGGGGTGGCAGGTCGACTGGGTATTTGGGCCAAGATGAAGCTGTCAGAGTTGGGAGAGCCAGTCCCGCAGTCGCGCCGCGTTCACGCCCATGTCGCTGCTGCCAAAGCGCAGGCGGGCGTAGAGGGTGAGGCTGGTACCGGTGCCTGCCGGAGTGGCCTCGGCGGTGATGTAATCGGGAAAGCCCCAGAGGCGCGATCGGGTGATCCAAGTGATGCGGCCCTCTTCGGGCGATCCGGCTAGGCGGGTGGTGCGCGGGGTGGCCATGGCGATTTCGTCAAGCCGGGCAAGGAGTTGCGCCGGAGGCTCCGGCCGCAGGCAAGTCGCGCGAGCGTCGCCCCTACCCTGTTCCACGCTGCAATCATCCTTGCTCGCGGGCGCTAGCGCGACGTTCCAGCGCGCCGGATCAGAGGGGGCAAGACGGACGTAAAGGCCAAAGCCCACGACGATCAGGACCAGAAGCCCTGCGATCATTCCCATCTTGCCCACCCTGTTTTCCTTAGCGCTGTGTTCGCGCCCAGTGATAGAGGCAAATCAGCTCATAGGCCACATGCGCGCCGGCGATGGCCGTGGCCCCGGTGGTATCATAGGGGGGCGAGACCTCGACGATATCCCCGCCCACCATGTTGATCCCCGCCAGATCGCGCAGCATGGCCGCCGCTTGCCAAGAATGCAGGCCACCCCAAACCGGGGTGCCAGTACCGGGCGCAACAGAGGGATCGAGGCAATCTATGTCGAAAGTGACGTAAGTCGCTGAATCTCCAACGATACCCTTGGCCTTTGCCACCGCCGCGTTGATGCCTTTTTCATGCACCTCGCGGGCGTCGATGACATGGACGCCGAGGTAATCTTCGGTCGTGGTGCGGATGCCGATCTGGACCGAGCGCTTGGGGTCTACGATCCCGGTTTTCACGGCTTTGTAGAGCATGGTTCCGTGGTCGATGCGGGTCAGGTCGTCATCGGGCCAGAGGTCGGAATGGGCGTCGAAATGGATCACGCCGAGGGGGCCGAACTTTTCGGCATAGGCGCGCAGGATGGGGAAGGTGATGTAGTGATCGCCGCCCAGCGTGATGGTCCCTGCCCCGGCCTTCAGGATGGTGCGGATATGCGCGGTCAGGGTTTCGGGGAAATCCGACACTTTGGCGTAATCGAAAGCGACGTCGCCGTAATCGACAATCGCCATATCTTCCAATGGGTTGGTGGGCCAGCCATGGGGCGGATCATAGGGCATCAGGCTGGAGGCCTCGCGGATCGCGCGGGGGCCGAAGCGGGTGCCGGTGCGGTGGGTGACGGCCTGATCGAAGGGCACGCCGGTGATGGCCAGATCAACCCCGGTCAGGTCCTTGGTGTAGGTGCGGCGCAGGAAGCTGGTCGCGCCTCCGAAAGCGTTTTCAAAGGCATAGCCGCGCAGGCCTTTGCGGGTGAAGGCGGTGTCGACTTCGGATTTGGCGTCTTCAAGAGCCATGATGGGATTGCCCCCGGATTAAAGCGCTGCGTCGTTTGAAAGCCGAGACGCGGCGGATCGGGTGGCGGCAAGGGACCAAGGGGTGGGCGGGTTGTCAAGATAGGCAACCACAACAGGCCGAGGGCGGGGATTTAACTTTCTGTTCCTAAACCAATTTTCCATACATGGCCGTGCAGCACGCGGTGCAGACGCGCAGTGCAGCACAGCGTATGCACGCAGCGCACGCTGGTTTGGCCTGCGCAACGGGTAACCATATGGCCCGAATCAAAGCGGATCAGCCCAGTCGGTGGCCTTCGCGCACCAGTTCATCGGTGATCTTGCGGATGGCTTTCTCCAGCACCTCGGCCACGAAATCGACCTCGGCCTCGGTGATCGTCAGTGGTGGCGACATGACATTGAGATGCGCCAAGGGCCGCACGATCAGCCCCATCGCCTCGGCCGCGTCCGAGATGCGCTTGCTCTCGTTCACGCCATCGGGCAGCGGTTCCTTGGTTGTCTTGTTCATCACGTTCTCGGTACAGATCATGAGGCCCCGCCCCCGCACCTGCCCAACTAAAGGCAGGTCTTCCATCGCCTTCAGGCGGTTCTGGAAATAGGCCCCCACGCGGGTGGCATTGCCCAGCAGGTCTTCACGCTCCATGATCTCGATATTCTTCAACCCTGCCGCGCAGGACACCGGGTGGCCGGAATAGGTGAAACCCGCGGTGAACCAGCGTGACGGATCGCTCGCCATGATCTCCCAAAGCCGATCAGAGAAGATCATCCCGCCGAGTGGCACATAGCCCGAGGTCAGGCCCTTGGCCGTGCAGATGATGTCGGGCATGACGCCGAACTCATCCCAAGACGCGAACCAATGGCCAAGGCGGCCAAAGGCGGTGACAACCTCATCAGCGATGAAAAGGATGCCGTGACGCTGGCAGACCTCCCACATGCGCTTGAGGTATCCGTCGGGCGGCACGATCACGCCGCCCGAGGCCTGAATCGGTTCGGCGATGAAGCCGCCGATGCGGTCGGCGCCGACATGGGCGATCAGGTCTTCAAACTCCTGCACCAGCCAGTCGCAGAACTGCGGTTCCGTCATGCCATCGGGGCGGCGGTACGGGTTGGGCGGCGACAGGTGATATATGCCGTCCTCCTTGTAGCGAAACTCGGGCACGCGGTCGCCCGGACGCTTGCCCACCGATTGCGACAAGTAGGTGGAGCCGTGATAGCTGTGGTCACGGGCAACGATCCCGGTCTTGTCGGGATGGCCAAGGCAACTTTGCACATAGGCCACCATGCGGACGGCGGTATCGACAGCGGTGGAGCCGCCAGTGGTGAACATCACCCGGTTCAGATCGCCGGGGGCAAGATCCGCGATGCGCGCGGCAAGGCGGGCGGAGGGATCATTGGCCATGTCGACAAAGGTGTTGGAAAAGGCCAGCCGTTCCGCCTGATCCGCGATGGCCTGCGCCATTTCGCGGCGACCCAACCCGATATTGGTGCACCACAACCCACCCACGCTGTCGAAATAGCGGTTGCCATCGGCATCCCAGAGCCAGCACCCTTCGCCCCGCGTGATGACCAGCGATCCCTTGTCCTGAAACGATCCGAAATTCGTCCAGGGATGCAGGGAATGGCTCTGATCCATCTCCCAGAGATCGGCGGGCGAGGGCGAATTCAGCGCGGCGGCGGTCAGCATTTCAGGCGTCCTGATCGTGAGTTGTTACACATTAGTATAACAGACCCCCCGGACTCCGGCCAGCCGGAACGGAACACCAAAGGTTGCGTGGGGCAGGATATGGTGGGCCAAAGGTAGAAAAGGGGCCAGATATGGCCCCTTTCCCCCGTACCGATTCGGCCCGGCTTAGACCACCGGTTGCGCGCGTTCCACGAGGCGGGCAAAGAAGCTGGCCCCGATGGGGGCGGCCTCGTCGTTGAAGTCATAGGCGGGATGGTGCAGCCCGGCCCCCGGCCCAGTACCGAGGAAGAGATAGGCCCCCGGCCGCGCCTCGAGCATGTAAGAGAAATCCTCGGACCCCATCTCGCGGTTGGAGTTGGCGTTGACCGCCGCATCGCCGGACACTTCGCGCGCCACATCGGCCGCGAAATGCGTGGGTTCGGGATGGTTGATGGTGGCGGGATAGCCCCAGTCATAGTCGATCCGCGCGGAGACGTTATAGGCCAGCGCGTGGCCTTCAATGATCTCATGGAAGCGGCGCTTCAGAAGGGCCCGAACTTCGGGGTTGAAGCAGCGGATGGTGGCGCAGAACATCGCCTCTTCCGGGATGATGTTGGACGCGGTGCCGGTATGGATCTGCGTGACAGAAATCACCGCCTCGTCCAGCGCATAGACGTTGCGCGGGATGATGGTCTGGATCGCGCTAACCATGCCCACCACGGCGACGACCGGATCGATGCATTCATGCGGGGTGGCCCCGTGGCCGCCTTTGCCGGTAATATAGACGAAGGCCGTGTCGACCGAGGCCATCAGCGCGCCGGGATTGGTGTGGAAATGGCCGAATTCCACATTCGGCGCGTTGTGGATACCATAGACGGTGTCGATGCCGAAACGATCCATCGCGCCTTCTTTGACCATCACCTCGCCACCGCCGCCATCTTCTTCGGCGGGCTGGAACAGAAGGGCGACGCGGCCTGCGAAATTGCGCGTCTCGGTCAGGTATTTCGCGGCGCCGAGCAGCATGGTGACATGGCCATCATGCCCACAAGCGTGCATCTTGCCGGAAATTGTGGAGGCGTATTCCGCCCCCGTAATCTCATGGATCGGAAGTGCGTCCATATCGGCGCGCAGGCCGATCGTCGGCGCGCCCGGTTCATCCGCCCCCTGCCCTTTGATGATCGCGACGATACCTGTCTTGGCGATGCCGGGGTGGATTTCATCCACGCCAAACTCCCGCAGGCGGTCGATGATGAAGGCGGCGGTGTCGTGGCAATCGAAAGCCAGTTCCGGATGGGCGTGCAGATGTCGCCGCCAGGTCTTCATTTCCTCGGCATAAGCGGCGATACGGTTGAGGACGGGCATCACATGTTCCTTGTGCGTTGGTGCCTTTGATCAAATCTGAATTCGAAGGTGCCCGCAATGCCCCTGCCCGACCGTGACGCAGCGACAGGCGACAAGTTGATCATGGAAGGCGGCGGCGAGATGGACCGCCTGCTGGCGATCATGCGGCGGTTGCGCGACCCGGAGACGGGCTGCCCTTGGGACATCGCGCAGGATTTCGCCTCGATCGCGCCCTACACGATCGAAGAGGCGCATGAGGTGGCCGATGTGATCGCGCGGCAGGCCTGGGGGGAGTTGCAAGGAGAGTTGGGCGATCTGCTGCTGCAGACCGTCTATCACGCACAGATGGCGGATGAGGCGGGGCTGTTCGGCTTTGCCGATGTGGTGCGCGCGATATCCGACAAGATGGTGGCGCGGCACCCGCATGTCTTTGGTGAGGAGAGCCGCGACAAGAGCGCCGAACAGCAAACCGCCGATTGGGAACGGATCAAGGCGGCCGAACGCGGGCCTGCGCGCGTGCTGGATGGGGTGGCGCTGGGGCTGCCCGCGCTGACGCGGGCGGTGAAGCTGCAAAAGCGCGCGGCGCGGGTGGGGTTCGACTGGCCGTCCACGGATGAGGTTGTGGCCAAGATCGCAGAAGAAGCGGCGGAGCTGGTGGAAGCGCGCGAGACGCTGACCGAGGCGGAGGTGACCGAGGAATTCGGGGATCTGCTGTTCGTGATGGCCAATCTGGCGCGGCACCTGAAGGTGGACCCGGAGGCGGCGCTGCGGGCGGCGAATGCAAAATTCACCCGGCGCTTTGGCCGGATCGAGGATTGGCTGGCCGAAAGCGGGAAGACCCCGGCAGACAGCGACCTGGCTGAGATGGATGCGCTGTGGAACCGGGCGAAGGCCGAGGAAAAGGCAAAGAAATAGGGGGCTGTCTGCCCCCTCTTGGCGCTTTGCGCCAATTCACCCCCGAGGATATTTGGGCAGAGAAGAGGGTGCATGCGCTCACTGTTCCCACAGTCCCTCCGCTTATTTGGGAAGAACATCCTTGGCGGGTGAACGCGGCAGTTGGCCTGCGGGGGGCCGAAGGCCTGTCTCTTTTTTCAACACAAAACACGGCGCGTTTATCTCTGAGTTTTTCACTCAGCTATTGACCAAAGTGAAATTGTCGGGTTTATGGCGGCCATTGAATTTCCCGACAAAAGGACTCAAGCAATGACGATGCGCCTTTCCCTGATGGCCCTCGCGCTCGCCTCTACCGCAGCACCTATGCTGGCGGATGAGATCAACGTCTATTCCCACCGCCAGCCGGAACTGATCCAGCCGCTGGTCGATGCCTTTACCGCCGAGACCGGCATCACGGTCAACGTGGCCTTTGTCGACAAGGGGATGGCGGAACGTCTGGTGGCCGAAGGTGACCGGTCGCCCGCCGATCTGGTGCTGACGGTCGATATCGCGCGGCTGACGCAGGTTGTGGAGGCGGGCGTGACCCAGCCTGTGCAATCCGACGTGCTGGAGGCCAATATTCCCGCCACGCTGCGCGACGAGGCCGACCACTGGTTCGGCCTGACCAGCCGCGCGCGGATCGTCTATGCCAGCAAGGACCGCGTAGCCGAGGGCGAGATCACGACCTATGAGGATCTGGCCGACCCGAAGTGGAAAGGCCGCATCTGCGTGCGGTCGGGGACGAATGACTATAACGTGGCACTGATGGCGGGCGTGATCGCCCATCACGGCGAAGAAGCCGCGAAGACCTGGCTGGAAGGCGTGAAGGCCAATCTGGCGCGCAAGCCCGATGGCGGGGACCGCGATCAGGTGAAGGCCATTGCAGCAGGCGAATGCGACATCGCCATCGGCAACACCTATTATATCGGCCAGATGCTGAACGACCCCGAGCAGAAGGAAGCAGCGGAATCCGTGCGGATCGAGTTCCCGGTGTTCGAGGGGGACGGGGTGCATGTGAACATCTCGGGCGTGGCCATGACCAAGGCTGCGCCGAACCGCGAGAACGCCCTGAAGTTCATGGAATGGCTCTCGGGCGACGTGGCGCAGAAGATCTATGCCGAAACGAACCACGAATATCCGGTGAAACCGGGCGTGGAACGGTCGCCGCTGGTGCAGGGATGGGGCGAGTTCACGCAGGATTCAAAGTCCCTGACGGAGCTTTCGGCGCTGCGTCCGGCGGCGCTGAAGCTGATCGAAGAAGTCAACTTCGACGGTTGATCCCGACCCTATCCTGATAAGAAAATCCAGCTAAGGGGGCGCACCAGCGCCCCCTTTTCTTGTTGACCATCTGGACAAAAGTCGGACTTTGGGGTTTGGAGCGAAAGAAGCACAGACAAAGGCACGTCCCATGGCGCATCCGCGCAAGATCATTATCGACACCGATCCGGGGCAGGATGATGCAGTGGCAATTCTTCTGGCCTTGGCTAGCCCCGACGAGATTGACGTGCTGGGACTGACGGCGGTGGCGGGCAATGTGCCGCTGGCCCTGACGCAGAAGAACGCGCGCATCATCTGTGAACTCGCAGGCAAGACGGCCACGCCCGTCTATGCCGGCTGCGACCGCCCGATGAAGCGCAAGCTTGTCACAGCCGAACATGTGCACGGAAAAACAGGGCTGGACGGGCCGCAGATGGCCGATCCGGTGATGCCATTGGCCGAGGGCCATGCCGTGGACTTCATCATCGAAACCCTGCGCCGCGAGGCGCCGCATACGGTGACGCTCTGCCCGCTGGGGCCGCTGACCAACATCGCCACCGCCTTTGAACGCGCGCCCGATATCGTGGGCCGCGTGCAGCAGATCGTGCTGATGGGCGGGGCCTATTTCGAAGTGGGCAACATCACCCCAGCGGCCGAGTTCAACATCTATGTCGATCCCGAGGCGGCTGAGATCGTATTCAAATCCGGCATTCCCATCGTGGTGATGCCTTTGGATGTGACGCATAAGGCGCTGACCACCCGCGCGCGGGTCGAGGGGTTCCGCGCCCTTGGCAACGAGTCTGGGCGAATGGTGGCGGAATGGACCGATTTCTTCGAACGCTTCGACATGCAGAAATACGGGTCCGACGGCGCACCGCTGCATGACCCTTGCGTGATCGCCTATCTGATCCGTCCCGAACTTTTCGCCGGTCGGCACATCAATGTGGAAATCGAAACCCAGTCGGCTCTGACGCTGGGCATGACAGTTGCCGATTGGTGGGGCGTCACGGATCGCCCGGCCAATGCTTTGTTCGTGGGATCGGTGGATTCGGACGGATTCTATGCGCTGCTAACCGAACGGATCGGGCGGCTTTAGGCGGCCGACCACATCACCCTGCCCCGCCCGCCGAATGTGGCATCAAGCAGGCCGTCAGGCGTCGGGCGTTCCGGCCGCCGTGCTGTCAAGCTTGGGCCGATCATCGCCAGGCAGAGCGCCGGTGACGAGGTAGATCACCTGTTCGGCCACGGCGGTGGCGTGATCGCCAACACGTTCGATGTTCTTGGCAATGAAATGCAGATGCATCGCCGGGGTGATGTTGCGGTGGTCTTCCATCATCTCGGTCAGCAATTCGCGGAACAGGGCGGAATACATCTGGTCAACCTCCTGATCGCGCTGCCGCACCTTGGCCGCCAGTTCCACGTCGCGCGCGACAAAGGCCGCCAGCGCATCGGTCAGCAGGGCCGAGACGTGTTTGGCCATCCGGCGGATTGCGCCCGTAGGCACCGGGAGGGTGGTCATCTCGGCCAGAACGAGCGACCGCTTGGCAAGGTTCTTGGCATAATCGCCGCAGCGTTCCAGATTGGCCGCGATCTTCATCACGGTCAGTACCGTGCGCAGGTCTGATGCCGCCGGGGCCCGCAGCGCGATGAGGCGCGCACAATCGGAATTGATCTGCTCTTCCAGTGCGTCGATGTCCTTGTCGCCCGCCCGCACCCGATGGGCGGTCGCCGCATCACGGGTTTCAAGCGCCTCGGCCGCATCGACAAGCGCGGCTTCGACCAGATTTCCCATGCGCACCACCTGCGCCTGAATCGAGGCGAGATCACGGTCGAAGGCCAGCATGATATGGGTCTGGGTCATTAAAATGGCTCTTGCTGCGGCAATTGGATCAAACGCCAGGCGGCGGGGCGCATGCCTGCGGGTTGTGCTGTTTTGCGAAGAATTTGAAACAGTTTTATGACAATCGCCAGCGCCTTGCCTCCGGCAGGATCTGAAAGCGGCGCAAACGATCAGGTTTCCGGCAGTATCACGCTGAAAACGCTGCCTTTTCCGCGTTCGCTTTCAATCCGTATCCGGCCGCGATGGCGCTGTACGATATGCTTGACGATCGCCAGACCCAGCCCCGTTCCCCCCTGCTCGCGCGAGCGGTGGCCATCGACGCGGTAGAATCGTTCCGTCAGGCGGGGGATATGGACGGGGTCGATTCCCTCGCCCTGATCCATCACATCCACCCGCAGGCCGGGGCCGCGCGGCAGTTGTTCGCGCGCGATATGAATGCTGACCTTGCCCCCCGCACCGCCGTATTTCACCGCGTTCTCGATCAGGTTCACCAGCACCTGCGTGATCTGGTCGGCATCGCCCGGCAGGGGCAGCGGGCCGAGCTCTCCGGTCATCTCAACCGCGACCTCTGCGCCTTCGGCAAGGGGGCGTAAGGTAGCGACGGCACCCGCCACCAAGGCGTGCAGATCCACCCGTTCGGTCGGGCGGATGCGTTCCTGGCTTTCCACCCGGCTCAGTTGCAGCAGGTCGCCGATCAGCCGGTTCATGCGGCTGGCTTCGCGTTCCATGATCGACAGGAACCGCTCGCGCGCGGCGGGATCCTCCTTGGCGGCCCCGCGCAGGGTTTCGATGAAGCCCAAGAGCGCGGTCAGGGGCGTGCGCAGCTCGTGGCTGACATTCGCCACGAAATCGCGGCGCATCTGGCCCATCTGTTCGGCCTCGGTCACGTCTTCAAAGGTGAGGAGCGCATAGCCCTCGCCCGCAGGGGCCGCGGTGACGCGATAGGTGATGTCTTGCGACGGGCCGGGGATCACATGGCGCACGGTGCCCGCCACGCCTTGCCCCAAGGCGGCGGCAATGGCCTCTTGCAACGCGGGCTGGCGCAGGGACAGCAGATGGTGCCGCCCTTCGATGCCCGCACCGAAGAGCGCAAGGGCCGCAGGATTGGCCGCCGCGACCCGTTCATCGCGCCCGATCCCGATAACGGGAAAGGGCATGGCTGCCACGATTGTCCGCATCATTTCCGCATGCATGCCACTCTCCTGCCCCGTTCTGACGTCATACCACGCCCAGACGCAGAGGCCAGAGGCCGGGGCGCGGCCAGAGCGCCCGCCGTTCCGGCAAATTATGACGGAGGACGCATGCAGACGGGTGGACAGCAACAGGCGGCAGCCGCGATCAAGGCGCAGCGGGCCTTGGCGGTGCGTCGTCGTGCGCCCCGCGTGCGGCCTGTGGAACATGTTGCGGAAGAAGAACCGCAGGTCGCCATTGTGCTGGGATTTGAGGCGCTGGCCTCCGATGCCGTGGCGGTGGACCGGCCCGAGAACATCGATGCGGCGCTGTTGGCGCGAGTACAGCCAAAAAAGGTGATCTGCCCGATGATCGGCGAAGACTACGATGCGCTGATCGTGGCCACGCATCTCCGCGCGCTGAACTTCGCGGGCACGCTGGTGGTGGTGGCCCCCGAATTGCCCAATCCCCGCATGGTGGAGCGGGAGATCCGCAATCAGGCCGGCGGCTTGCGCGTGAGCGTGGTGATCAAGCCGTAGGATTGTCGCGGCGGTAGATCCAGTCGTGATCAGGATCGTTCTGGAACCGCCAGTTGCGGCGCGGCCCTGCCATGACGTTGAGGTAATACATCTCATACCCGTAAGGCGCGCCGCAGGGGTGATGCCCTTTCGGCACCAACGTGACGTCGTGGTTCTTCACCGCCATCGTTTCGTCCAGTGACCCGTCCTCGGTATAGACCCGCTGGATGCCAAACCCCTGCGCGGGGTTCAGACGCATGTAATAGGTTTCCTCCAGATAGGTCATGCGGGGGAAATCATCCTCGTCATGGCGGTGGCTGGGATAGCTGGACCAGTTGCCGGCTGGGGTGAAGACCTCGGTCACCAGCAAGCTGTCGGCCACCTCACGCGCTTCCATGGCGATGTTGTTGATGTAGCGAGTATTGGCCCCCTGCCCGCGCGGCGTCAGCATGATGCCCTCAGGCCCCAACCGTTGCACCGGATGGTTCCCCATCCCCGGTGCGGTGCAGATGGCCAGCGTGCAATCGGTGGTGGCCACGGCCTGCCAGTCGCTGCCGTTAGGGACATAAAGGCAATGCGGCGGGGTCTTCTCGAACACATCCATCCGGTCGCCCATTTCGCCGAACTCAACGCCCCCGGCGGTGACGCGCGCCTTGCCTTCCACCAGCACAAGGATCGCTTCGCGATCCCCTGTCGCCTCGGCCGCCGATTGGCCGGCCGTCAAACGATAGAGGGTGAAGCCCACATAACCCCAGCCTGCGCTTTCGGGGGTGATGTCATGCACCTTGCCGTTGGTTCCGGTGGGCTTTCGCAGAAGATTGACCATGCCCATTCTCCTTTGTGCAAATATCCCACGGGGGTCCGGGGGTGTGAAACCCCCGGTTCCGCCGCGTGGTCAGATAAGACCGGCTTCCCGTGACAGCCGTTTCAGCGTCGCCAGCCCAAGCGTCTGATAGAGCAGCGGGTTGCGGACCTTGGGATCCTGTTCCGCCTCGATCACGATCCAGCCATCATAGCCCGCCTTGCCAAGGATGTTCAGCAGCGGCGCGAAATCGATGCCGCCTTCCTGATCGCCAGGCACGGTGAAGGCGCCTTCGACCACGCCCTTGAGGAAGGACCAGCCTTCCTTGCGCACCTTTTCCACCACGGCGGGGCGGATGTTCTTGGCGTGGAAATGGCGCACACGGGCGATGTGTTTCGTCAGCACCGCCACCGGATCGCCACCGCCAAAGGCGCAGTGGCCCGCATCGAACAGAAGATGGGTATGCGGCCCCGTGGCCTCCATCAGCGCGTCAATCTCTTCAGGGCTTTCCACGATGGTGCCCATGTGGTGGTGATAGACCAGCGTCACGCCCTGCCCTGCCAGATAGGCGGCGAACGCTTCAAGTTTTGCCCCGAAGGCCTTCATTTCGCTGGCGGAAAGCGTTGGGCGGTCATTCACCGCCTTGTCCGCATCCCCGTGAATCGCATTCGAGGTTTCGCAGACGATGCACACCTTGCAGCCATTGTGCTTGAGCTTCGCCAGATGCGGCTGGACGGCGGCGATTTCATCCTCGACCGAGCGGATCAGCAGTTCCGTCGAATACCAGCCAGAGATGAATTTTAGCCCATAAGTGCCCAGCATGGCGCGCAATTCTTCTGGATCGTCCGGCCAGCGATGGCCGTTCTCGATGCCGTCAAAGCCGATCTGGCGGCCTGCCTCATCCAGAATGCGCGCGGTGGGGATATCGGCCCCGATGCTGCGATCGTCGTCATTGGCCCAGGCGATGGGATTGGTTCCGAAAAGGATCATGTGATTTCTCAACTTCAGTTTGCAAGCAACTGTTTCTTTGTGTTTTCTTCGTATCGCGCACGGGCTGCGCGCACCTCGGCACGACCAGAAACCTCGGGCACGGCTACATCCCACCACGTTCCGCCTGCAGCGGTAGATGGCGCGGGATCGGTGTCGATCACGATCACCACGGGGATCGCGGCGCCCTTCGCCTCGGCCAGCGCGGCCTCTAGCGCGGCGATGCTGCCCACCTTTACCGCCTTGGCCCCCATGGCCCCTGCATGAGCGGCAAAGTCGATATGGCTGGGGTTCACGTGATGGCTGTCATCCAGAAGGTTGTTGAACGGCGCGCCGCCCGTGCCCTGCTGCAGGCGGTTGATGCAGCCGTAACCGCGATTGTCGGTCACCACCACGGTGAAGGGAATGCCCATCATCACGGCGGTGGCAAGCTCGCTGTTGGCCATCATGTAGGACCCATCCCCCAGCATGCAGATCACATCCGCAGCGGGACGCGCCATCTTGATCCCCATGGCACCCGCGATCTCATACCCCATGCAGGAGAAGCCGTATTCCATGTGATAGCCGCCCGCCGCGGCATCCCAGATCTTGTGCAACTCGCCCGGCATGGTGCCGGCCGCCCCCATGACCACGGTGGCCGGCCCGGCGCTGCGCTGGACGGCCCCGATCACCTGCGCGTCGGTGGGCAGGGCATTCCCGACCTCGGGCGCGGCCTTCACCGCCGCCGTGGCCTGCGCCCAATCGGCCTTCAGCTTTGCATCCGGCGCGACAAAGCGCTGGGTTCCCAGCGCAGACCCCAGCGCATCCAGCGCAACCCGGGCATCCGCGACCAGCGACAGCGCGTTGTGCTTGGCCGCATCATAGGGCTGCACGTTGATCGACAGGATCCGCCGCGCCGGGTTCTTGAACAGCGACCATGACCCGGTTGTGAAATCCTGAAACCGTGTGCCAAGGCCGATCACCAGATCGGCATTCTCGCACACGATGTTGGCCGATGAAGACCCCGTCACGCCGACCGGGCCGAAGTTCAGCGCATGGTCATGTGCGAGCGCCGATTTGCCGCCCTGCGTTTCCACCACGGGGATATTGTGGGCGGTGGCAAAGGCGGCCAAGCGTGCCTCGGCCAGTGAATAGATCACACCGCCGCCCGCCACGATGACCGGGGCCTTGGCGGATTTCAGCGCGGCGATGGCCATGGCCAGCTCGCCTGCATCCGGCTCAGAGCGGCGGATGTGCCAGACCTTGGGGGTGAAAAACGCCTCGGGGTAATCAAACGCCTCGGCCTGCACGTCCTGACAGAAGGCGAGCGTCACCGGGCCGCATTCTGCCGGGTCTGTCATAACGCGCAGCGCGCGGGGCAGCGCCGTCAGGATCTGTTCCGGCCGGGTGATGCGGTCGAAATAGCGGCTGACAGGCTTGAAGCAGTCATTGGCGCTGATGGTGCCATCGCCGAAGTCTTCCACCTGTTGCAGCACCGGATCAGGCGCGCGATTGGCAAAGACATCGCCCGGGATGATCAGAAGCGGCAGGCGGTTCACATGGGCAAGGGCGGCGGCCGTCACCACGTTCAGCGCGCCTGGGCCGATGGAGGTGGTCACCGCCATGGCCTTGCGCCGTTTGTGGGCCTTGGCATAGGCGATGGCGGCGTGGGCCATGGTCTGTTCGTTATGGCCGCGCCATGTGGGGAATACATCGCGCGCGCCATGCAGCGCCTCGCCAATGCCTGCCACATTGCCATGGCCGAAGATGGCCCAGATGCCTTCGATGAAGCGCGACCCATCCTCGGTCTGCTGGACCGACAGCCAGCGGATCATGGCCTGCGCGGCGGTAAGGCGGATGGTGGTCATGCGGCATGTCCTTCTGTGGCGCGCGCCTTATCCCAGATGGCACAAAGGCGGGCATAGCGTTCGGCCATCTGTGCGATGGCATCGTGATCGGTCATGCTGCCCGCAAGCCAGGCGCGTGCGGCATCGGCGAATATGGTGCGGCCCACGGCAAAGCCCTTCACCAACTCATGCTGCGCGGCAAGGGAAAGCGATGCTGCAAGCTGATCTTCGGCCGCATCAAGGCCCAGCACAACGATGCCGCGCACATGCGGATCGCGGGTGGTGATGGCGGTGCAGGCATGTTCCCATGCGGCTTCTGTGGCAAAGGGTTCCAGCTTCCACCAATCGGGATAGATGCCAAGGTCATAGAACCGCTTTATGACATGGGCCGATGTCATGTCATCCACCGGGCCGACCTTGGACGGAATGATCTCCAGCAGCATTTCCAGCCGGTTGCGGCGGCAGGCATGGAACAGGCGCAGGACCGTCTCTTCCTGTTTCGCCTTGGTGTCCGCGTCATCATCCGGGTGATAGAAGCACAGCACCTTGACCACATGTTCCAGAGGCCATTCCGACAAGCCGCCGAAATCGGGGCCGATCTCGGGCTCCAGCGTCAGGGGGCGCGAGCCGGGCCATTCCACCGGCCGCCCGATCCACAGGCCGGTGCCCGCGGCGGCGTAAAGCGCATCGCGGCCCAGCCGGGAATCGCACAGGAT
>PNND01000050.1 GCA_013824045.1 Rhodobacter sp.
ACATCGCCACCCTTGATGCCCTATCCCAAGAGGCGCAGGTGCAACGCGCCCTGCGCGACCGCAGCGCCGCGCAGATCACCTTCCACCACGATGGTCCCACCCGCGTTACCCGCGATGGCCAACCCGTGCCCGATGGCCCGCTGCCCATCCTTGCCGAAACCCGCTTCACCCTGCCCGGCCTTGGCCATGTCACCCTTACCCCGGGCGCCACCGCCGATCACACGGCCCTCGACCGGGCCGAAGCCGCGCTCAGCGCCGCCCTCGCCCACCTTGGCACGCCTGACCTTGCCACCGCGCGCAGCCAAGCCAACGCACGGGCCGAGGCCGCCGCCGCTCTCGCCGATCTCGACCGCGCGCTCGTCTCCCTCGCCCCCGCTGGCCTTGCCACGCTGGAAGCCGACCTCGCCGCCTTGCCACCCGAAACCCCGGGCCGCACCGACCTTCCCTCAGCGACCGTGGCTCAGGCCTTGGCCCAAACCGCCACCGCCGCGCTTGCCCATGCGCAGTCGGCCCTAGATGCCGCCCGGTCCGAGGCCCAGACCCTGCGTAAGGCCGAAATTCGCGCCACCGTCGAATCCGAAGCCGCCGACACTGCCCTGCGCCAGACCCAAATCACCCTCGCGGCATTCAGCGATCTGGCAACGGCAGAGACCACCCTCACCGCCCAACTCGCTCAGGCCCGCAGCACACGCGATACGGCCCTGGCCACCCACACCCGCCTCACCGAAACTGCCCCCGATCTCTCCACGGCCGAGGCCGCCTTCACCCGCGCCCGCGCCGTGATTGAGGCCACACGCGCCGAAATCCAGTCGCTCGAAACCGAACGCGCCGCCCTTGATGCCGAAATTACCCTGCGCTCCGGCGAAGGCGTGATGGAGGAACTGGCCGACACCACCGCCCGCCTCGCCGCTGCCACGAAAACCCTCACCCTCCTGCAATTCGAAGTGGCCACCCTGCAAGAGCTGGCCCGCGCCCTCGAAACCGCGCGGGACGAGGCACGGGATCGCTACTTCGCGCCCGTGCTGGCCGAACTCCGCCCGCTCCTGCGCATCCTCTGGCCCGATGCCGAACTGCGCTTTGATGGCGAAAGCCTGTTGCCCACCGCCCTGATCCGCGACGGGCAAGAAGAAGACCTCTCCATCCTCTCGGGCGGCACGCAGGAACAGGTGGCGCTCCTCGTCCGCCTCGCCTTTGCGCGCCTCCTCGCCCGGCGCGGCCAGCATGCCCCGGTGATCCTTGATGATGCGCTGGTCTATACCGATGATGACCGTATCGAGAAACTCTTCGATGCCCTGCACGCGCAGGCACAGGATCAGCAGATCATCGTCCTGTCCTGCCGCCAACGCGCCTTCCGCGATCTTGGCGGCACATCACTGACCTTTCAGCCCTTCCACGGCTGATACCGCGAAACACTGGCCGCTCACGCGTCCCTCACGCGCCCCGCACAGAAGCCTGCAACGCGCGCAGCGCGTCCAGCGCGGCATCGGCCTGATCGACCGGAACGAAGACATGGTCATGCAATGTGGCGGCGATCATGTTGCACGCAATCCCGCGCGCGGTCAGTGCGGCAGAAACCGCTGCCGTCAATCCGACACCCCCAAGAGAGGAATAGACGTTCAAGGTGATCCGCCGCATCGGCCCGTCCTGCGGCAGACCCAGCCTCCTTGCCTGCTCCACTGTCAGCAGCAAGGACAGCCCCTCATCCTCGCGAAAACTGGCCAGGGCGACTGGCAGGGCAAGTGCAGCCTGATCTGCATCAGTGACCGTGCAAAAGACAAAGGCATCGGGATAAAGAACCGGGTCCATCCCGCCGATCATCTCCGCCGTCCCAGATACGACCTGCGCCATGCCACCGCTCCAGATTTGACACCCCGTCAGATAGGATAGCACAGACCACCCCTGAAACGCGCCGCCGTTCCAAACCAACCTGTCACAAGCCGGGTGGAACCGGGTTGGTCACCGCCCGGCCCAAGCCTGCTGGATATACATAGCCGTCATCAGGTCCAGATGCGCGCCGCCACCATTCTTGGCGATCGTGATCTCATTCTCCGACCGCCGCCGGAACAGCGCCGGATCGTCATAGAAATCCGCCACGATATCACCCTCGGTGATCGCGCCCGATGCCAGTGGATCGATCAACTCCCCGATGTGATGGACCGTCGTCGCCCGCGCATCGACAAACACCCGCGCCCGCGCCATGGCCGCATCATCCACCTCGCGCATCCCCGGCTTGTAGGCCCCGATCAGATCCAGATGCTGGCCCGGTTGCAACCACTCCCCCTTTATCAAGGGTGCCGTCGCCATGGTCGCGGTGCAGATCACATCCGCCCCGCGCACCGCCGCCTCCAGATCATCCGCCACCGGCAAACCCATCGCCTCGGCGCTTGCCCGGCTCCGGCTCCAGACGGTGAACTCGGCCCCCGGAAACACCGCCCCATAGGCCTCCACCATCGACTGCGCCACCTTCCCTGCCCCCACCAGCAGGAACCGCCGCGCGCCGGGCCGCACAAGGCGCGAGGCCGCATAGAGGCTATCCCCCGCCGTCTTCCACTTGGTCACCAGATGAAAATCCACCAGTCCGGTCAATTCCCCGGTCTTGTCGTCATACAGCGTGACCGACCCGTTCACCGTGGGCTTGCCGATGGCCACGTTGCCCGGCACCACAGTGGCCACTTTGACCAAAGCCCCCAGCCCATCAATCCACGTCGCCCGGTCCAGAATCGTATCCGCGCCACGATAGCAGAACAGGTCCTTGATATCGGGCTTGGGCAGCCGATGCCCCGCCTCAAAGGCCGCCAGCAGGCCCTTCCAATCCAGCAGCCGCTCCGCCTCGAACGGCACGAAATCAATGCTCACAGCCCCGCCTCCCCACGTTCCAGCAATCCCTCATCCATCAACCGCTGCGCCCAGCCTTCCCAGCCGTCGAACAGATGCGTCCGCCACCCCCGCGCCGCCGCTGCGGTAATGTTCTCAGGCCTGTCATCGGCAAACAGCAACCGCCCCGGCGCAACCCCGCTTTCCGCCTCCAGCGCCGCATAAATCGCCGGATCGGGCTTCATCACGCCCATCTTCCCCGAAACCCAAGCCCGGTCGAACTCGGCCATGAAAGGCAACCGCCCCACCGCCGCATCAAAGGTCTCCCGTCCGAAATTCGTCAGCGCAAAGACCGGCACCCCCCGCGTCCGCAACGCCCGCAACAGCCGGATCGACCCGTCAATCGGCGGATGCGCAATGTCAAACCACCGCTCCCGCCACATCCGGATTTCCGGCCCCCAATCGGGATGCGCCACGGCCAACGCCTCCACCGATGCGGCAAAGGGCGCGCCTAGATCGACGCACGCATTCATGCCCGCCAGATCCACCTCGGCAAACAGCCGCGCCCGCGCCTCCGGCCCGATCTCGCGGTCGTAGAACCTCTCCGGCTGCCATTCCAGCAGCACATTGCCGATGTCAAAGACCACCGCTTCTGGGATCACCCGTCACATCCTTCTTCCGCCGCACCGTCTCACGCCAAAGCGTATACAGCCCCGCCCCGCAGATCAGCGCAATCCCGAAGGCGGCAGTCAGGTCCGGGTAGGTTCCAAAGATCACCGCCCCCCACAGGATGGCCAAGGGCATCGCCGTATACTCGAACGGCGCCACCAGCGCCGCCTCCAACATCCGATAGGCCTGTGACACCATCAGCCCGCCAATGGCCACCGACAGCCCCGTCGCCAGAAACCACGGCCAATCCGCCACCGGCGGCCAAATCCACTCCCGGAACAGAAAGGCCAGCGATGCATCAGACGACCCCGCCAGATGCCCATCCCCCACGAACAGCCCCATCGACGAACTCACCACGATGAACCCGCATTGCACATAGAAGGAAAGCGTCATCGCGCTTTCCGTATCCTTCATCCGCCGCGTCATCATGTGGCTCGACGCATAGCAAAAGGCCGAAATCAGCACCAAGATCGCAGCAGGCTGGATCACCCCTTCGCCGGGCCGCAGCATCACCACCACGCCAAGCATCCCAATCGCCACCGCGGCCCATCGCCGCGGCCCCACCACCTCGCCCAGCACCACAACGGAAAGCAGTGTCACCAGCAAGGGCGAGATGAAGGCAATCGCCACCGCATCCGCCAGCGGCAAGGCCGCCAGCCCAAGGAAATAACAGACATTCGACACCATCACGAACCCGACCCGGATCAGATGGTCGCGCCGCCGCCGCGTAAGGATCTGCCGGAAACCCGTGCCAGAGAAATGCATCAAGCCCAGCAGAAAGATCATCCCCACCCCGGCCCGGATCAGGATCACCTGATGCAGCGCATAATCGCCAGACAGGAACTTGATCGCCACATCGTTGATCGACAGCATGGCACTGCCGCCGATGGCCAGAAGGATGCCGGTCAGGGCGCTGCGCGCTTGGGGCTCGGTCGTCATGGGTGCAGCAAACCCCTGCCGCCGCATCCGTTCTATCCCGCCCGCGACATCGCCATGGCGGATTGTCCCGCCCGCCAACTCCGCCCGATCAGCCCGCCGCCACCGCCGCGCGCACCACCCGCTCCAGCGCCTCTAGATACCGCGACCGATCCGCTTTCGAATAGGGTCGCCCACCCCCCTGCCGGAACGGATCGGCGCTGCGCAGGTCCGCCATCAGATCGCGTGTCGCAAGCACATTGCCGATGTTACGGTCGGTCAACACATCGCCATTGTGCTTCACCACCACCGCGCCGCCCGCAATCACGCGTGCCGCCAGCGGGATATCCCCCGTCACCACCACATCGCCCGGCCCGGCCTGATCGGCAATCCACTTGTCCGCCTCATCCGGCCCCGCCGCCACGAAGACGCTTTCCACCAGCGGGTTCTGGCTCGGCCGGATCCCCCCGTTCGATACCATCAGCATCCGCAACCCATGCCGTACCGCCACCCGCTCGGTTTCCTCTTTCACCGGGCAGGCATCAGCATCGACGAATATCCTAGCCATGAAGCGCCGCCGCGTGGAACGCCACATGCTCCTCCATGAAGGTCGACACGAAGAAGTAGCTGTGGTCATAGCCCTTCTGCATCCGGAACGATCCGCCCTGCCGTCGCACCGCCATCGCCTCGGCCAAAGCCTCGGGCTTCAGCAGATCCAGAAACTGGTCCGCCGTCCCCTGATCGATCAGCATCGGCCCGTCAAACCCGTATCGCCGCATCAACAGCGTCGCGTCATAGCCCGCCCAGACCGTTTCATCCTTGCCCATATAGGCGCTGAACTGTTTGCGCCCCCACTCGCTCGCCACCGGATTGCAGATCGGCGCAAAGGCCGAAACCGACCGGAACCGCCCTGGAAAACTCATCGCAATCGTCAGCGCACCATGGCCGCCCATCGAATGGCCCGTGATCGCCTGCGCGGCCTCGGCCAGCGGAAAGGCCGAAAACAGCACGTCGGGCAGTTCATCCGTGATGTAATCCCACATCTGGAAATGCGGCGCCCAAGGCGTCTCGGATGCGTTCACATAGAAACCCGCGCCTTGGCCCAGATCAAAGGCCGGATCATTCGCCACGCCTTCCCCACGCGGCGAGGTGTCGGGAAACACCAGCGCGATCCCCGCCTCCGCCGCCCAGCGCTGCGCGCCCGCCTTCACCATCGCATTCTCATGTGTGCAGGTCAGCCCCGACAGATACCACAGCACTGGCACCGGCCCATCCTCGGCCTGTTCGGGCAGGAACAGCCCGAAGGTCATGTCACAGGCACAGGCCTCGGATGGGTGGGTATACACCCCCTGGACGCCGCCAAATGCCCGGTTCTCGGAAAGGGTCTTCATCACGCACCTCGCATCTCTCGGGGGCCAAGCTTCCATGCCCGGCAAAAGGATGCAACCCGCCGCCCCTTCATCTTGGCCCAAATACTATCTGGGGGTCCGGGGGGCGAAGCGCCCCCGGGGTCGCCGCCCGCGCTACTGCGTCGGATGGAACTTCCCCGCAGGCGAAAGGGTAAAGATCTCGCACCCCACCGCTGTCACGCCCACCGAATGCTCGAACTGCGCGCTCAGAGATTTGTCCCGCGTGATCGCCGTCCAGTCATCGGCCAGCACCTTCGTCTCAGGTCGCCCGAGATTGACCATCGGCTCGATGGTGAAGAACATGCCCTCTTCCAGCACCGGCCCCGATCCGGGCCGCCCGTAATGCAGCACATTGGGCGGCGAATGGAACACCCGGCCAAGACCATGGCCGCAGAAATCACGCACCACGCTCATCCGCTGGCTTTCCACAAAGCTCTGAATCGCATGGCCGATATCGCCAAAGGTTTTGCCCGGCTTCACCGCCGCGATCCCGCGCATCAGCGCCTCATGCGTCACATTGATCAGGCGCTGCGCAAAGGGCTTGGCGGTGCCCGCCACATACATCCGGCTGCTGTCGCCAAACCAGCCATCCACAACCACCGTCACATCCACATTCAGGATATCGCCGGCCTGCAACACGTCGCTGCTGCGCCCCGGAATCTTCGCTCCCGGAATCCCGTGGCAGACCACATGGTTCACGCTGATGCAGGAGGCGTGCTGGTATCCCTTGTAGCCGATCGTGGCGGATGTCACCCCATGCCGCTCCACCTCGGCGTTGATGAAAGCGTCAATCGCGCCTGTCGTCGCGCCGGGCACCACAAGCGCCCCCACGGCATCCAGTATCTCTGCCGCCACCCGGCCCGCCCGGGCCATGCCCGCGAAATCCGCATCCTCATGGATACGGATGCCATCTCTGGTGATGCGTCCGCGCGTTTCGTCCACCGACCGACCTTTCGTCTCGCTTTTCCGCTTAAATAGGCAAAGCCGCCCGCAAAGGCCAGACCCGCCCAGCAGCGCCCCCTTTGAAACCGTTCCCGCGCGGCCTATACCCCATCCACCTGCCCAATAAGGAATCGCCCATGCCCAATCCCACCGCCGCCATGCTGGTGATCGGCGATGAAATCCTGTCCGGCCGCACGCGCGATTCGAACATGCATCACCTCGCCCAGCGCCTTACAGAGCATGGCATCCGCCTGTCCGAGGCGCGCGTCGTGGCCGATGATCACCCCGCCATCATCGCTGCCGTGAACGATCTGCGCGCGCGACATGACCATGTCTTCACCTCTGGCGGCATCGGCCCCACCCATGACGACATCACCGCCGATGCCATCGCCGCCGCCTTTGCCACCCCCATCACCCACCGCGCGGATGCCATGGCGCTTTTGCAGGCGCATTACGACCGCGCGGGTCTGCCCTTCAACGACGCGCGCCAGCGCATGGCCCGCATCCCCGACGGTGCCACGCTCATCGAAAACCCCATCTCTACCGCGCCGGGCTTCACGCTGGGCAATGTCCATGTCATGGCAGGGGTCCCCAGCATATTCGAGGCGATGCTCGCAGGCCTTCTTCCCACACTCACCGGCGGCGCGCCGCTGATGTCGCAATCGCTCCGCGTCAACCGGGGCGAAGGCGAGATTGCCGCCGATTTCGGCGCGCTCGCGACCGAATTTCCCGATCTATCCATGGGCAGCTACCCGTTCAACACCAATGGCGTCTACGGCACCAACCTCGTCATCCGTGGCACCGATGCCGCCCGGATCGACGCCGCCATGACCCGCCTCGCGGCCCTGTTCGGATGACCCCCGACCTTCTGGCAAAGGTGACCGAGGCGACATGGCCCCCCGCCGCCACCCATTGCCACGGACCTTGGCTGATCCGCGAAGGCAGGGGCGGCGGCCAGCGGGTCTCGGCCGCCTCCGCCATCGGCGACTGGACCGAGGCGGACATCCCCGCCGCCGAAGCCGCCATGCGCGCCTTGGGCCAATCCCCCCTCTTCGTCCTGCGCCCCACGGATACCGCGCTCGACGACGCCCTCGCCGCGCGCGGCTATGCTCATCACGATCCTGTCGTCGCCTATGCCGCCCCGGTGGCCGACCTCGCCGCCACCGAACCGCCCTTCCTGACCAGCTTCCCGCATTGGCCCCCCCTCGCCATCGCCCGCCAGATCTGGGAACAGGGGGGAATCGGCCCCGCCCGCATCGCCTTGATGGACCGTGTCACCGGGCCGAAAACCGCCATCCTCGGCCGCACTGGCGACCGGGCCGCAGCCATTGCCTTCACGGCAATCCACGGCAATGTTGCAATGCTTCACGCGCTTGAAACCGCACCCGACCAGCGCAGAAAGGGCAGCGCACACAACATCTTGCGTGCTGCCGCCATCTGGGCCCGCGATCACGGGGCCGATACGATTTCCGTTCTGGTGACTGAGCGAAACACCGCCGCCCGCGCGCTCTACACTTCCCTGAACTTCGCCATTGTGGGACAGTATCACTATCGAAAACATGGCCCCGCAGAAGGCTGAGCAGTTGACCTACACGCGCCCGCAACATCGTCACCGGCTTGGCCGCACCATCCCCATGGCTGCGCTGATCCTGACCGTTGCCCTTCCCGCGCAGGCGCTGGATCTGCGCTTTTCCGCCCCTGCCGCCACCTCCGGCGAACGGCGTGAGGCGGTCAGCTCTTACAACGTCCCCATTGGTCCGTGGCAGGCGGGGATCATCCCGACCACCACCGCCGAAGGTGCCTTTTTCCAGACCGCATGGAAGATCGATGCCGCCGATCTCTCCACCCTGCAAATCCTGCAGCCGCTCCGCGCACAGGTCGCCGAACAGGGCTTTGAAACCGTCTTCGAATGCGCCACCTCGGCCTGCGGCGGATTCGATTTCCGCTACGGCACCGACATCCTTCCCGAACCGCAGATGCATGTCGATCTTGGCGATTATCGCTTCCTAGCCGCGCGCCGCGATGGCACGGATGGCGCCGACTGGATCACTCTGATCGTCAGCCGCTCTGCCGATACCGGCTTTGTGCAGCTTACCCGAATCGGCACGGAACCCCCCGGCGAACCCGATCTCAGCGTTTCGTCGAAATCCACCTTCTCCCCTGCCCCAGCCGCACCGCTGGCCAGCACCCTGCCCACCGCCCTGCCGCAGGATGACCTGACCGCCGCGCTGACCGCAGGCCAACCCGCCACGCTGACCGATCTGGTCTTCCCCTCGGGACAGGCAGGGCTTGCCTCCGGCAGCTACCCCTCGCTCGCACGGCTTGCCGATTGGCTCACCGCCAATCCAACCGCCTCAGTCGAACTCGTCGGCCATACCGATGCATCGGGCAACGCGCAGGCCAACACCACCCTCTCGCTGGCCCGCGCCGAAGCCGCCCGCGACGCACTCATCGCGCAATTCGGAATCGATCCTGCCCGCATCACCACACGCGGCGCAGGCCCGTCCGAACCCGTCGCCAGCAACGACACGGCTGAAGGCCGCGCCCAGAACCGAAGGGTCGAGGTCTTGTCGACCCCGACCCTCTGAACTCCCCCAGGAGTAGGCGGTCCCCCTTTGCGGGAAACCGGCGAAATCACCAGCTGTCCGGACCCTTGTCGATCAGTTGCCGCGCCAGAAAATCGATGAAGGCCCGCACCTTGGGCTGGGTGAACCGTCCCGGCGGATAGACCGCATAGATGCCCAGACATTCCACAGGCAGCCCCGGAATGGCTTCTTCCACCAGCCCCTGCCGCATGGCGTCGGCATAAAGGAAGCTCGGCAGATAGGCGATCCCCAGCCCCGAAATCGCGGCATTCAGCAGCGACTGGCCGTCATTCACCGTCAACCAGCCAACCGACCGCACCTGCCGCTTTTCCCCAGACGGCGCGGTGATCTTCCACACGTTGCCGTTGGCCTGATTCGAGTAATGCAAGAGCTTGTGCTCGTTCAGATCGTCGATCTTCATCGGACGCCCGAACTTCTGGAAATACGAAGGCGAGGCGATCATCCGCTTCGTCGTCTCGGTCAGCTTCCGCGCGCGCAGACTGGAATCCTCCAGCTCTCCCACCCGGATCGCCATGTCGAACCCTTCGCTGATCAACTCGACATAGCGGTTGTTCAGCACCATGTTCACCGTGATATCCGGGTATTCCAGCAGGAAATCCCCAAGGATCGGTGACAAGAGGTTCACCCCGAAATCGGTGGCGACACTGATACGCAACAGGCCCGAAGGGGCCGACTGCATGGATGTGACCAGCGCATCCGCCTCACCTGCATCATTCAGCACGCGGCGGGCGCGGTCGTAATAGGCAAGGCCAATCTCGGTGGGCGAAACGCGGCGTGTCGTCCGGTTCAACAGGCGGGCCCCCAACCGCGCCTCCAGAGCCGATACATGCTTAGACACCGCAGATTTCGAAATTCCCATCTTCTTGGCCGCATCGGTAAAGCCGCCCTGGTCTACAACCATGGCAAAGGCTTCCATTTCCGTCAGTCGGTCCATTGTTACCCTCTGGCAAGCTATGAGGTCGAATGGCCGAGGATTGACCGCGAATTCAGGCAGGATCGGGGCGCAGACGGGGCCGATCCGGGGTTTTCCATGGGATCGTTGATATCGGGGAAACATAAATCCCCGCCTCTGCACCCGGCTCAAAGCCGCGCCGCCAGCCTTGCACCCTGATCAATTGCGCGTTTTGCGTCCAGTTCCGCCGCCACATCTGCCCCGCCGATCACATGGGCCGCAATCCCCGCCGCCGCTAGATCATCGGCCAGCCCGCGCGCGGGCACCTGCCCCGCGCACAGCACCACCGAATCAACCGGGATCAACTCCTCCACCCCGCCCCGCCGCACGACAAGGCCTTCGGGCAGGATGCGCTCATAGCTCACCCCGCCGATCATCTTTACGCCCTTGGCCGCGAGCGCCGCGCGGTGAATCCATCCCGTCGTCTTGCCCAATCCGCGCCCCGGCTTTTCCGCCTTGCGCTGCAACAGCCAAACCTCGCGCGCAGGCGCTTCCGGTTCCGGCTCCACCAACCCGCCCCGCACCTCGGCCGGATCGCCAACCCCCCATTCGCGCCGCCACAGCGCGGCATCCAGCGTCGGGCTCATCCCGCGATGCGCAAGGAACTCCGCTACATCAAACCCGATGCCGCCCGCGCCGATGATCGCCACGCGCTTGCCCACCGGTGCGCCGTTCAGCACATCGATATAGCCCAGCGCCACCTCCTGCCCCGGAATGCCCGGATCGCGCGGCGTCACGCCGGTCGCCACGATCACCTCATCGAAACCGCGCAACTCCGCGACCCCAACCTCTGCCCCCAGCCGCAACTCCACCCCCGCCCGCGCCGCCCGCGCCGCGAACCACCGCACCAGCCCGTGAAACTCTTCCTTCCCCGGCACCATCTTGGCTAGATTAAGCTGCCCCCCGATCCGGTCCGCCCGGTCAAACAGCGTCACGCGATGCCCCCGCTCCGCCGCCACCGCCGCCGCCATAAGGCCAGCAGGCCCCGCCCCCACCACAGCGACAGACTTCACAACCTCCGCCGGCGAATAGACCAGTTCCACCTCATGGCAGGCACGCGGATTGACCAGACAGCTTGTCAGCTTGCCGCTGAAGGTATGGTCCAGACAGGCCTGATTGCAGGCGATGCAGGGCGCGATCTCCTCCGCCCGCCCTGCCGCAGCCTTGGCAACGAAATCCGCATCCGCCAGAAAAGGCCGCGCCATCGACACCATATCCGCCATCCCATCGGCCAACAGCCCCTCGGCCACCTCCGGTGTATTGATGCGGTTTGAGGTGATCACAGGGATTGCCACCACCCCCCGCAACCGCCCGGTCAGATGCGCAAAAGCCGCGCGCGGCACCGATGTGGCAATCGTGGGCACCCGCGCCTCATGCCAGCCGATCCCGGTATTCAGGATGCTGGCCCCCGCCGCCTCCACCGCTTTCGCCAAAAGCACAACCTCATCCCAGGTGCTGCCATCGGGCACCAGATCGATCAGGCTGATGCGATAGATGACAATGAAATCCGCCCCCACCGCCGCCCGCACCCGCCGCACCACCTCCACCGGCAGGCGCATCCGGTTCTCATAGCTCCCACCCCAGTCATCCGTCCGGCGGTTGGAATGGGCGACAAGGAACTGGTTCAGGAAATACCCCTCGCTCCCCATCACCTCCACACCGTCATAGCCCGCCTCGCGCGCCCGCATGGCGGCCGTGACGATATCGGCGATCTGCTTCTCGATCCCCGCCGCATCCAATTCGCGCGGAGCAAAAGGCGAAATCGGCGACCGGATCGCGCTCGGCGCCACACAGTCCTTGCCATAGGCATAGCGTCCTGCATGCAAAATCTGCATCGCGATCCGCCCGCCTGCCTCATGCACCCGGTCTGTCACCACGCGGTGATTGGAAATATCCAGCGCCGAATAGAGCCCCGCCGCGCCGGGAAACACGCCCCCCTCTGCATTGGGTGCCATCCCCCCGGTCACCATCAGCCCCACCCCGCCCCGTGCCCGGTCGGCATAGAACTCGGCCACCCGGTTCCAATCCCCCCGCTCCTCCAGCCCCGTATGCATCGACCCCATCAGCACCCGATTGGGCAGCGTGACATGGCCAAGGGTCAGCGGCGAAAGCAGATTTGGATAAAGCGTCATGATGGTCCTCCGGCTCGCGACACTGCCGCACCCACCGCCGCCTGTCACGGGCAACGCAACGTCATGCGCGCAAAGCTGCACGTCCTCGCCCCGCCCATTCTTCTCTGGAAAAACATCCTCAGGAGGGTGAGGCGCGCCCGGACGATCTTCCAGTGGAAGATCGTCAGCGCCGAACGCCCGATGCCATGCATCGGGCCGGGGACAGGCGCAGCGCCGAGGGGGCGGAACGCCCCCTGCAACGCCGCCCATAGGCGCACCGCTACCCCAGCGTTTCCACGCAATGCCGCCGGAACGCGCGCTTGAGCATGTCCAGCTCCGCCCGCAGCAGATCCACCTCGGCGCGCAGGTCATCCTCCATCGGCACCCCGGTGATGATGGTGAAATGCGCCAGCGTCTCGCCCGTGCCCCGGTTGCGGATCAGAAAGCTCTGCACCCCTTCGCTCAGCGCGGCCACCGGCACCGGCACCCGGACCGCCCATTCGCCTGCGCGGTCGGGGATCGCCGTCACCGTCACCCCGGGCACTTCGGCCTCCAGATGCCGCACCTCCAGCGCAGGTTTCTCGGTCCCCGACAGCACGCCTTCCCACACCCCGGCCCGAATGCGTGTCTTGGTCAGCTTCACCCCGTCCATCCCCAACCCCTCACATATCCGCCCGCGGCCTGCGGCTCACCGTCACGTCACGCAGGATGATCTGGTTCATCTCCGGCCCTTCAAAGATCAGGTCGATCCACAGCTTCTCGATCCGCTTCTCGTTGATCTTGGTATAAGTTAGGTCGAACTCCACCATCACCTCTTCCGCCCCCAGCGGCAGTTCCAGCACGATCTGTTCCGTATTCGGCCCGTGTTTCACGTTCAGCCGCGCGAAAATCTCCAGCGGCTTTTCCAGCTCCACGATCGCGTCCAGCCGGATCAGATGGCGCAGCTTCAACCCCCGCGCCGCCTCTTCCGGCAAGTCGATCACCAGCGACAGGAAAGACCCGTCAAACCGGAACACATCCATGCGAAAGCCGAAGGGGGCGACATCGCTCTCCCGCTCGTTGCGGATCTGGCGCACCGTCAACTCACTCACCCGGCAGTCGTGAAAAACCGTGGCTCCCTCGCAGAACAGCATCCGGTTGGGCACCGAGGCCTGCCCCGGCACCGGCATTGGCCCGCGCCACAGATCGGGCCGCCAGGCCCAATCCGTGCCCAAAGGCTTGCGCATCGCATTCGATCCGATCACCGGCAAGGCCAGCCGATGCTCCGCCTGATGTATCACCCGGTCCAATTGCCGCCGCAACGACCGCGCCCGCGACCGCCAGCCGCGCAGCACATCCGGCTCGGCCACAGCCGCCGCTTCCGCGATCTCTTCCCAGCGCCGAACGACCCGCTTCTGCAGCAGCCTGTCCAACACGCCTGCGATCTTGCCCACCATTCCGCGTCCCGAATACCGCCTAAGGCCCCGTGCAGGGGCACAAGCCACACGCCCTATCTATTGCCGGAAAGCCCGCACCGCGCCACCGCCTTTTCATCTCAAAAGCGAAGTTCTCAGCCACCAGTCCCGGTCTGGTTAGCATCTGCCACAACAGCCCCGCCCGCATTGGCGCGCCGCAGGGCCGCCAAGGCCGCCTCCACCAATGCGCGCCCCTTGGCCGCGGGCAGCGGCGCGGCGTCCGATGGCCCCGCCGCCGTCACCGTCACCAACCGCCCACGCAGCCCCGCAATCCCGCGCCAATACTCCCCGGCCTCCCGGTCCCTCACCTGCACCAGAAAGGCCCGATCCACCTCACTGGCCGCCAGAACCTGCACATCCGCTGCACGCCCCGACCGGCTCAAAGCCGCCCGCCCCGCTTCAGATGTAAAGTACTCCGCCAGCGCCGCCCCACCCGCGGCCATCGCCCCCGCCGATCCCGCCTGACCGACGGTCAGCGTCAACACCGCAGGCGCGGCCGTGCCCGCCGCCGAACAGCGCCCCATGATCACCACCGCGCTGTCGGCCTGCCGCTGCCCCGCTCCCGGCGCAATGCAATAGCCCGCCGGGGCCGCCGCCACCACTGCACCGTCCAAAAGCGCCACTTGCCTTATCCCTGCACCCTGCGTTGTCACACATCCGGCCAGCAGCAGAATACCGATCAACCCCAAACTCTTCACTCCAGCCCCCTTGTGTCAGTCCAGCCCCAGCGGTTTGCATAGCGCCCTCACCTGCCACCGTCCACCGGCCTGCCGCCCGAAGGCGCGACCCCGCCCAATCGCAAGCCCAAGCTGCCATTGCATCCGCCCCGTCAAACCGCTTCACTCCGCCCAACGCCACATCCGAACCCAAGGCCCCGCATGACCCGCCTGCCAGACCTCGCCGCCCGCCTGAACGGGCAGCCCGATCTCTACACCGCCCTGCGGCAAGCCTTCGCCCCCGGCGATCCCGCCCCCGATATCCCCGCCCTCATCGCCGCCACCGACGCGCCCACCCGCGCCCGGCTGGAAAGCGTCGATGCGGGCCTGCTTGCCGCAATCGCGCGCAAGGCCATCACGGGCGAGGCCACGCCCAATGCCGCCGCCCTCCGCGAAACCCTCGCCACCACCCCGGCCCATCCCCTGTTCAAGCCCGATCCGGCCACAAACGCCACCATGGCCCTACCCACCACGGGTGAACGCCCTGACATGCCTGTCTTCTCCGACCCCGCCTTCGATCCATGGTTCGACACGCACCAATCCCAAGGCGTCCGCTACGGCCTCGGCCTCTACGGCGAAAATCGCACCGTCTACGCCACCCCGCAATTCGCCGATGCTGCAAGTCCGGAACGGCGCACCATCCACCTCGGCATCGATGTCTTCGCCCCCGGTGGCACCCCCGTCTTTGCCCCCCTTCCGGGCCGGATGAAATACCTCACCTATAACGCCGACCCGCTGGATTACGGCCACACCTTGATTCTCGAACACGATGTCGGCGGCCACAGGGTCTTCACCCTCTACGGCCACCTCGCCGCCACCCTGCCCGGCCTCCACCCCACCGGCACGGTAGAGGCTGGCCAGATCATCGCCCATCTCGGCGACTGGCCGGAAAATGGTGGCTGGGCCCCGCATATCCATTTCCAGATCATCACCGATCTGCTTGCCCAGTCCGGCGGCAACTTCTTCGGCGTGGG
>PNND01000215.1 GCA_013824045.1 Rhodobacter sp.
TCGGGCAGCATGGGAACCACGCGGTCGGGGAAATAGGTGGAATTGCCGCGCTTGCGCGCCTCGCGGTCCAGCGGGCTGTTGGGGCGGACGTAATGGGCGACATCGGCGATGGCGACCCAGACGATGAAGCCGCCGGGATTGTGGCTGTCGGTATCGGCCTCGGCATAGACCGCGTCGTCATGATCGCGGGCGTCGGACGGGTCGATCGTGACAAGGGGCAGATCGCGCAGGTCTTCGCGTTTGCCCATCGGGGCGGGCTTTGCAGCCTCGGCTGCAGCGATGACGGGATCGGGGAAGCGGTCGGGGATGCCATGCTGGT
Source organism: Rhodobacter sp. (assembly GCA_013824045.1). Lineage (GTDB taxonomy): Bacteria > Pseudomonadota > Alphaproteobacteria > Rhodobacterales > Rhodobacteraceae > Paragemmobacter. Next base: position 320 of record PNND01000215.1, read on the forward strand.
GAATGGCGATGAGCGAGACGGCTTTGGGGCCTGCCGGATCGCCCAGACGGGCCACGATGCGGGCGCGGGGCAGGCCCATGCGTTTGGGGCCGGACTGTTCGGCCTCGACCAACTCGCCATCGCGGGCGTCGAGTGTGTCGTCGCGCCCGACCATCCATTCCTTGTCGGCGCCCTTGTCGATGCCGATGATGCGCCCGCCCTCGGCATTCTGGCGGAAGATGCCCAGAAGCTTAATCGGGTTGGTTCCGAGGCGGCGGATCAGGCGCGCCTCATACTGCCAGTCGTCGAGATCGACCTTTGACAGCCGGGCAAGGATGCGGTCGCCCGCGCCGAGGGCGGGGTCGCCCTTTTTGGGGATGAACAGGATGCGGGGGGCGTCCTCGTCCGCGCCTTGCCATTCCATGGGCTTGAGGAACACGTCGCCCTGCCCATCGGGCGGCAGGGCGGTCAGCAGGGTGACGGGGGGCAGGGTGTCGGGGTCGCGGAAGGTGCGGGCCTTTTTGGTGAGCGCGCCTTCGTCTTCCAGCTCGCGCAGGATACGTTTGAGGTCGATCCGCGCCGCGCCCTTGATGTTGAAGGCTTTGGCAATGTCGCGCTTGGCGGAAAGGCCGGGATTTTCGGCGATCCACTGGAGAATCTGGGCTTTGGTGGGCATATCCTGCATGGGGCGGCGTTAGCACGGGTTGGCCGGAAAGGCCATTGTGCTTTGTGCCGCTTCTGCCCCCGGTCCGGGTGAAGGGAGATTGGCCCTGCCCATTCACCTTGGCAAAAATACCCATGCGACAGGGCCGGTTTGTGCAGGTCCGACCGAAGAGGGGCTAAGGGGGCTGTTGCCCCCCCTGCCTTACAGCGAAAGGATCATGTCGCGGTGGGGGATGCCGGCATCCATGTATTCGGGGCCGGTGGCGGTGAAGCCGAGGCGTTCGTAAAAGCCGATGGCATGGGTCTGCGCGCCGAGTTTCGCCGTGGTCAGGCCGTGGCTGCGCAATTCCTCGATGGCCGCACGGATCAGCGCGGCGCCGAGGCCGGTGCCGCGATGGGATTTCAGCACGCAGACGCGGCCGATCTTGCCGGTTTGCCCGGAGATGAGCAGGCGGGCCGAGCCGACGGCGGTGCCGCTTTCGGTGGCCAGAAGGTGGATGGCGGTATCGTCCTTGTCGTCGACTTCATCCGCCTCGGACACGCCCTGTTCTTCGATGAAGACGATGCGGCGGAGGGTGCGGCAGGTGGCGATGTCGCGGGTGGGTTCGATCAGGATCGTCATGATCAGGCTTGGGCGAAATAGTCGCGCAGGATGCGGGTGTAGATGGATTTGAGCTGGTGGATCTGGGCCACTTCCACCCGTTCATCGACCTGATGCATGGTCTTGCCCACAAGGCCGAATTCCACCACGGGGCAGTGGTCTTTCACGAAGCGGGCATCCGAGGTGCCGCCGGTGGTGGAAAGTTCCGGGGTGATGCCGGTTTCCGCCTGCACGGCGCGGGAGATGAGGGCGGAGAGGTCACCGGGCGGGGTGAGGAAGCTTTCGCCTGAGATCTGGATGCGGGTGGCGATCTGCACGCCGGTTTCAGCTTCGACCTTTGCCGCCTCGGCCCGCAGCCATGCGGCGATGGATTCGCCGCTATGGGAATCGTTGAAGCGGATGTTGACGGTGGCGGTGCCCTTGGCGGGGATCACGTTGTTGGCCGGGTTGCCGCAATCGATGGTGGTGATCTGGAGGGTAGACGGGTCGAAATGGCCGGTGCCTTCGTCAAGCTGATCCGGCAGGCGAGAGAGGAGGGTGGTGAGCGCGCGCATCGGGTTCTTGGCGCGGTGGGGATAGGCGGAATGGCCCTGTACGCCCGTGGCCGTGAACCATGCGGTGAGCGAGCCGCGGCGGCCGATCTTCATCATCTGGCCCATGTGATCGGGGCAGGTGGGTTCGCCCACGAGGCAATGGGTCATGCGTTCGCCGTTTGCGGCCATCCAGTCGAGCAGGGCGACGGTTCCATCGGTGGCGTCGCCCTCTTCATCGCCGGTGATGGCAAGGATCACTGCACCATCGGGGGGTGTGTCGTGGACGAAGTCGATGGCGGCGGCGGCGAAGGCGGCGACGCCGGATTTCATGTCAGTTGCGCCGCGCCCATACATCCAGCCGTCGATGATGGCGGCGCCGAACGGGTCTTGCGTCCAGGCGGTGCGGTCGCCCAAGGGGACGACATCGGTATGGCCGTTGAAGCCGAAGCTGCGGTTCGCGCCGCGTGTGCCCCAGCGGGCATAGAGGTTGGCGGTGCCATTCCTGTCGACCCGCATGCAGGTGAAGCCTGCCTTGCTGAGCAGGTCTTCGAGCAGGACCAGCGCGCCCCCCTCGACCGGGGTGACAGAGGGGCAGCGGATCAGGGCGGCGGTAAGGGCTGCGGGATCGGTCGGCATGGCGGTCCTTTGAGGCGGTGCCAACGGGATAGCCTGCGCTGCAAGGGGCTGCAACTGCCTGTACCATGCCGGGTTTGGGCCTGCCGGGCCCAGACCTGGCCGTTTGGCTGGGGCGGGACAGACTTCTGCACGGAATGGGCCAAACTTTTGGACGATTTGCCGGTTAAAAATTTAACGAAAGTTAACAATTCCGCCCTGTGCGGGACCAGAACGGATGTCCAACCATGCCGACGGGTGCAGAACTGACCTACAACACGGCCGCCACTGCCTTGCAGATGGCCGATGCGATCTTTGGCGATGGCGTGATCGTCCACAGTGCCACCTTTACGGGCGATCCGGCAGCGAGCGCGATCTATTCCAACGGGCAGCTTGCGCCGGGTGTGGTGCCATCAGACACCGGGGTGATCCTGTCCACCGGGCGGGTGGTGGATTTCACGCAGTCAAGCGGTGATCCGAACCGCTCGGCGGGGACGACGACGGATACCTCGGGGCCGAACAACAACGCGCTGTTCAACGCGCTCGCCGGGGCGAGCACCTTTGATGCGTCTTTTCTGGAAGTGAGTTTCACGCCATCGGGCAGCATGATGACGATGCGCTTTGTCTTCGCCTCCGAGGAATACCCGGAATACATCAACAGCAGTTTCAATGATGTGGTCGGCGTCTGGGTGAATGGTGTGTCGGTGCCGATGACGGTGAATGGCGGCACGGCGAGTGTGAACAACATCAACGGTGCGACGCAGCAGAACCTGTTTGTCGACAACCAGACGGACGCCTTCAACACCGAGATGGACGGGTTCACGGTGACGCTGTCGCTGTCGATCCCGGTCACGGCCGGGGTGCCGAACACGATCCGCATCGGAATCGCGGATGTGGGGGATGCGGCCTTTGATTCAAATTTGCTGATTGCTGGGGATTCGATTCAGACGGCGATCATCGCTGCGGATGATAGTGAAACCATGGGGCCGAACGGGACACGCATCCTGCGGGTGCTGGACAATGACACGACCACGGTCGGGACGCTGGTAATCACCCATGTGAACGGCCAGCCCGTGGTGGCCGGGCAGACGATCACGCTGGCATCCGGTGAGCAGATCACGCTGAACGCGGATGGCACATTTACCGCCGTGGCCAATGGCACGGTGGAGACGCAGAGCTTTACCTATACGGTATCGAACGGGCAAGGCGGGACCGATGTCGGCATGGTGACGCTGGCGATGGTCCCCTGTTTCGTGGCCGGGACGCGGATCGCCACGCCGGGCGGGCCGGTGCTTGTCGAGGATCTGCGGCCCGGAGATATGGTGCTGACCCGGGATGACGGGGCGCAAGTCCTGCGCTGGATCGGGCGGCGGCGGGTGGCGGCGCGGGGGGCGTTTGCGCCGATCGCATTCGCGGCCGGGGCGCTGGGCGCGCATGGCGCGCTGCGGCTGTCGCCGGAGCATCGGGTGCTGGTGCAGGGCGGCATGGCCGAGATCCTGTTTGCCGCATCGGAGGTGCTGGTCGCGGCGAAGCATCTGGTCAATGATCAAAGCATCCGGCGTGTGGTCGGGGGCGAAGTGGATTATCTGCATCTGCTGTTTGATCGGCATCAGGTGATCCTGGCCGAGGGGCTTGCCACCGAGAGTTTGTTCATCGGTGGGCAGGCGTTGGCCGCGCTAGAGCGGGATACAGTAGAGGAAATCCTTACGATTTTCCCCGAACTGGATCCCCGCACCGGAGAAGGTTATGGGCCGACTGCACGGCGCGTGTTGAAAGCCCATGAGGCTCAGGTCATGATGCATGGCATGATGGTAAACGCTGCCGCCTGATTTGACCCGCTGGATCGCCTTGTCCGACCAGCCGGACCCGCCCGGAGCGCCGGTGTCGGGTGATCTTTCGCATGGGCTTTTAGTGTTCGAGATCGAGATGCCGCTGGCGGGGGCGGGCGTCTTGCTGGACCTGCGTGCGGGCAGCGGGGCGGAGGAAGTGGCGCTGTCGCTGTTTCACGATCTGGGGGCGGGGGTGGCGCTGCTCCATCGGCAGGGCGGGCGGGTGCTGCGCCATGTGCTGCCGGGGCCCTTGCCGCAGAAGCTGGGCGTGGCGCGGCTGAGTTTCGGCTGGGACATGCGCGGGCGCGGCTGGTGGATGGAGATGGATCTTGCCGGGCAGCGGCTGATGGCGCAGGGCGAGGCGGCCATGCCGATCCGGCTGGCGGACCTGAGGGCGCTGTGTGCGGGCGGGGCCGGGGTGCTGCGGCATCCGTCGGTGCTGTGGTTCGGGGCGATGCAGGGCGCGGCGAGGCCCGCGCCGCTGGGGTGGCTGGGGGTGGCGACACCGGTGAGCACCCGGCAGGGGCCGGTGGCGGCGGGGGCGTTGCGGCCCGGGGATCGGGTGATCACGCGCGACCATGGGGCGGTGGCGCTGGTGGCGGTGACGCGGGTGCAGGCGCCCAGCCGGGGGAGCATGGCGCCGATCCGGCTGCGCGCGCCCTATTTCGGGCAGGAGGGCGACATGCTGGTGTCGCCGGATCAGCCGATCTGCATATCCGGGGAAGAGACGGAATATCTGTTCGGGGCGGAAGAGGTGCTGGTTCTGGCGCGGCATCTGGCGGATGGGCAGATGGCGGTGGTCGACAGCCGCCGGGCGGTGGCGGTGGGTGTGGTGCTGGATCTGGGGACGGCGGAACTGATCGAGGCGGATGGCTGCTGGCTGGCCACGGGCGGGCCCGAGGGCATGGCCCCGGCCCGGCGGCTGTTGGACCCATATGAGGCGCTGCCGCTGCGCACGGCGCTGGAGCGGTTGCAGCGGCGGGTGGTGTGACGGGTCAGTCGTAGAAGGGGGTCATCTGGGCGACGATGACCGAGTTTTCATCCAGCGCACGTTGCATCAGGGCGCGTTCGTCGGCATCAATGTCATCCCCGCCCTTGAGACGATCTTCCAGCGTGCCGTAACCGGACACGTCAAGGGGCGCGAGATCTGCCTGTTTCAGGATGGCGACGGTTTCGCGGACGGCCTCATCCTCGTCGACCCCGGAGGCGTAGATCATCAGCGCGGCCCCGGTGGATTTTTCGGGCAGGCCGTCGCCGGGCTTGCGGCCCACTTCGACCACCAGCGTATAGACCTGCTGCGGGCGCTTTTCGCGCTTGGGGGGAGGGGCTTCGGTCATGGTGGGCCTCGGTGATGGATGCCGGCCAGCGATAGCATCCCCGGGCGGAGAGCGCAAAGCGGCCGCGTGGGGGGCCTCTCTGACAGATAATTAACATTTTTTAACAAAAGGTCGTTCTGCGGTTCTGAGAGAATTCCGGGAGCCTGCACCCATGTCTGCATCAGAACTGAAGATCGAGTCGGCCGCTGCCGAGCAGATGGCCGAGACCATCTTTGGCGAAGGGGTCAAGATCGTTTCGGCCAGCTTCACCGGCGCGGATGGGCAGGTGGGCATCTATTCCGGTGCGGATGAGACCATGCCGGGGGTTGCCCCATCGGACCGGGGGTTGATCCTTTCGACAGGCCGGGTGTCGGATTTCACCCGGAGCGAGGGGGATGCCAATATCTCGGAGGGCACGTCGACCAACTTCGCGGGGCGGGGCGATGACATGCTGAGCCGGGTGTCCGGGCAGACCACCTTTGACGCGGCGGTGTTCGAGGCGAGTTTCGTGCCGACGGGGGATGTTCTGACGATGCAGATCGTCTGGTCGTCGGAGGAATATCTGGAATATGTCAATTCCGGCTTTAACGATGCCTTTGCTGTCTGGGTCAATGATGTGCCGGCGGAGTTGGTGTTGGGTGCGGGAAGCATTTCCATCGACAACATCAACAACAAGGTGAATTCGAACCTCTATGTCGATAACGCGGCGGCTTCGAACACCTACAATACCGAGATGGACGGGTTTACCGTCACGCTGACGCTGAAGGTGCCGGTTCGGGCGGGCGAGGTGAATACCTTTCGCATGGCGATCGCGGATTCGGGGGATGGTGCCTTTGACTCGGCCGTGCTGGTGGCGGCGGGGTCGGTGCAGGTGGGGCTGATCGCGCTTGATGACGAGATGTCGATCCGCAAGGGCGATCTGGCGAAGCTGGATGTGCTGGGCAATGACAAATCGAGCGTTGGCGCGATGTTGAAGGTGACCAAGATCAACGGCATCGCTGTGGAGGCCGGGGACAGCGTGAAGCTGCCCACGGGGGAAATCATCACCTTGGACAAGGACGGGGTGCTGCATGTGCAGTCGGTCGACAGCCTTGAGGACCGGGTGCTGACCTATGAGGTCACCGACAGCATGGGCAATACCGACGTGGCCTTTGTGACACTGTCGATGTTGGCTTGCTTTACCGAAGGGACGTTGATCGATGTGCCGGGCGGGCGGGTTGCGGTGGAGGGGTTGGTGCCGGGGGATATGGTTCGGACGCGGGATCACGGGGCGCAGCCGCTGCGCTGGATGGGGCGTGTGGTACGGGCGGCGGTGGGCGTGGATGCGCCGGTGGAGATCGCGGCGGGGACGCTGGGGGATCACACGACGCTGCGTCTGTCGGGCAATCATCGGGTGCTGGTGGGCGGCGTGCGGGCGGAGTTGCTGTTCGGTGAGGCGGAGGTGCTGGTGAAGGCCAAGCATCTGGTGGACGGTCGCGCAGTGCGGGTCGTGGAGGGGGGCGAGGTGACCTATCTTCACCTGCTGTTCGACCGGCATGAGGTGGTGACGGCGAACGGGTTGGATTGCGAGAGCTATTTCCCCGGCGACTGCACGATGAAAGGCTTCGACGCCGAAGTGCAGGATGAGATCCTGCGGTTGATGCCGAAACTGCGAGAAGGGATGGCGGGGTTCGGGCCGCTGGCGCGGGCGGAGGTCAAGGCGGGCGAGGCGCGGCTGTTGATGCGATAGCTCTGCCTTCGCCGGGCGTGGCGCGGGCGGCGCTGTCGGATTTTGGGTATTTGGGCCAAGATGAAGGGGCAGAGGTTGCGCCCTGCCCCCTTTTGGCGTGATCGGACCTGATCAGTCGCGCAGAAGTTCGTTGATCGAGGTCTTGGAGCGGGTTTGCGCATCGACCTTTTTCACGATCACGGCGCAGTAGAGGTTGATGCCGCCCTTGGAGGGCATGGACCCTGCGACGACGACAGATCCGGCGGGCACTTCGCCATACATGACTTCGCCGGTTTCGCGGTCGACGATCTTGGTCGATTTGCCGATAAAGACGCCCATGCCGAGGACCGAGCCTTCGCGCACGATGCAGCCTTCGACGACTTCGGACCGCGCGCCGATGAAGCAGTTGTCTTCGATGATCGTTGGGCCGGCTTGCATGGGTTCCAGCACCCCGCCGATGCCGACGCCGCCCGACAGATGCACGTTCTTGCCGATCTGCGCGCAGGAGCCGACGGTGGCCCAACCATCGACCATGGAGCCTTCATCGACATAGGCGCCGATGTTGACGAAGGAGGGCATCAGGACCACGCCCTTGGCGATGTAAGCCGAGCGGCGGACGATGGAGCCGGGGACGGCGCGGAAGGCGGCCTTGCGCCAGTCGGCCTCGGTCCAGCCTTGCCATTTGGAGGGGACCTTGTCCCACCAGTTGGAGCCACCGTTGGAGCCGGAGATTTCATACATGTCGGTCAGGCGGAACGACAGGAGTACGGCCTTTTTCGCCCATTGATTGACGTGCCACTGGCCATCGGCCTGCCGTTCGGCCACGCGCAGGGTGCCGCTGTCGAGCGCGGTGAGGGTGGATTCGATGGCGTCGCGGGCTTCGCCGCGGGTGGCGGGTGTGATGCTGTCGCGGGCATCCCATGCAGTTTCGATGGCAGCTTCGAGCGCGGCGTAGGACATGGTTTCCCCCCTTTTGATTGGTCTGATCCGGTGCGACCCTATAGAGAAGGCCCTATAGAGAAGGCGGGGCAGCCGCGCAACAAGAGGACCGGAATGACAGCCAAGGATGATGGACGCGCGCACCCGTTTCGGGACAGCTCGCAAGATGCGGCGGCGGCGGAGCGGTTGCCGGATACGGCGCAGACGCGGGCCCCGGCCTATCGGCTGGCCTTTACCGATACGGATTTCCTGATGCGCGAGGAGTTGCGTCCGGTGCGGTTGCAGCTGGAATTGCTGAAGCCGCAGATGGTGCTGGATGAGCGCGGCATCGGGTCTACGGTGGTGGTGATGGGATCGGCGCGGGTGCGGGCGGATGGCACGGGGCCTGCGGGGGGCTTGGCGCGGTGGTATGAGGAGGCGCGCAAGCTGGCTCATGCGATCACGGTGGAGAGCCTGAAGAGCTATGGCCGCGAGATGGTGGTGGTCACCGGGGGTGGCCCGGGCATCATGGAGGCGGGCAATCTGGGCGCGGCAGAGGCGGGGGGGCAATCCATCGGGTTGAATATCGTGCTGCCGCATGAGCAGGCGCCGAACCCGCATGTGACGCCGGACCTGTGTTTCAACTTTCACTACTTTGCCATCCGCAAGATGCATTTCCTGATGCGGGCGCGGGCGATCTGCATTTTCCCGGGCGGGTTCGGCACGCTGGACGAGATGTTTGAGGCGCTGACGCTGATCCAGACGGGGCGGATGAAGCGGGTGCCGTTCCTGCTGTTTGGCCGGGCGTTCTGGGAAAAGATCGTGGATTGGCAGGCGCTGGCGGATGAGGGGCTGATCGCGCAGGCGGACCTGTCGCTGTTCCGGTTCGTGGAGACGGCGGAAGAGGCGATGGAGGTTATTCTGGGGTGGGAGACCCCTGCCTGAGGGGACTCGTCTTGCGGGGATTTGTTCTTATAATGTTCTCATACAGAACAGAGCGAATCCCCTGCTGCCCATGGCCTTTGTCGAATTGTCGGCCCTGTCGAATTTCACCTTTCTTGTCGGGGCGTCGCATCCCGAGGAGTTGATTGCGCGTGCCGCCGAGATGGGGATGGCGGGGCTGGCGGTGGCGGATGTGAATTCCGTGGCGGGGATCGTGCGGGCCCATGCGAAGGTGCGGGAACTGGCCCGGGTGGCGGCGGAGGAGGGGCGGGCGTGGCCGGGGACGCGGCTGATCCCGGCGGCGCGGATCGTGTTGCGGGACGGGTTTACGGTGACCTGCCTTCCGCAGGATCGGGCGGGGTGGGGGCGGCTGTGCCGTCTGGTTTCCCTCGGGCGGTTGCGGGTGGTGAAGGGGACCTGTGATCTGGGGGTGGAGGACCTGCTGGAGTGGGGGGCGGGGATGGTGCTGTTGATCCATCCGCCCGCGCGGGGTGAGATGGGGGCGTGGCGGGGGGTGGTGGCGCGGCTGGTGGCGGCGTTTCCCGGCGTGTGTCATCTGCTGATGGCGCCGCGCTATGACGGGCAGGACCGGGCGCGGTTTGCGCGGCTGGCGCGGCTGGCCGAGGGGGTGGGAGTGCTGCCGGTGGCGAGCGCCCTACCGATGATGCATCACGGGGCGCGGCGGCGGATGGCGGATGTGCTGACGGCGATCCGGCTGGGGGTGCGGGTGGATGCGCTGGGCCGCCGCGCGCTGCCCCATGCCGAGCAGCGGCTGCGGTCGGAGGCCGAGATGCTGCGGCTGTTTGCAGGCCATGAGGCGGCGGTGCATCGGGCGGGGGAGGTGGCGGGGCGGTTGAGGTTCTCGCTGGATGAGTTGCGCTATGAATACCCGTCGGAGGTGACGGGGGGCGAGACGGCGGCGGAGCGGTTGGCGCGGCTGGCTTGGGCGGGGCTGGATTGGCGCTATCCTGCGGGGGCGAGTGATCGGGTGCGGGCGCAGATGACGCATGAATTGGCGCTGATCGGGAAGCTGAAGTATGAGCCCTATTTCCTGACGGTGCATGACATCGTGCAGTTCGCGCGCGAGCGCGGCATCCTGTGCCAGGGGCGCGGATCGGCGGCGAATTCGGTGGTGTGCTATGCGCTGGGGGTGACCAGTGTTTCGCCCGAGATCGGGACGATGGTGTTTGAGCGGTTCGTGTCAGAGGCCCGCAATGAACCGCCCGATATCGACGTGGATTTCGAGCATGAGAGGCGCGAGGAGGTGATCCAGCACATCTATGCGCGCTATGGGCGGCACCGGGCGGGGCTGTGCGCGACGGTGATCCATTATCGCGGCAAGCGCGCGGTGCGCGAGGTGGGGCGCGCGATGGGGCTGACCGAGGATACGCTGGCGGCAATGTCGAGCCAGATCTGGGGCTGGGGCGGACCCGGCCAGATCACCGAGGTGCGGCTGCGCGAGATCGGGCTGGACCCTTCGGATCGGCGGCTGGCGCTGACCATGCAGATCATTGATGAGATACAGGGCTTTCCCCGGCATCTGAGCCAGCATGTCGGCGGGTTCATCATCACCGAGGGGCGGCTGGACGAGTTGGTGCCCATCGAGAATGCGACGATGGAGGATCGGACCGTCATCTGCTGGGACAAGGATGACATTGATACCTTGGGCATCCTGAAGGTGGATGTGCTGGCGCTGGGGATGCTGACCTGCATCCGCAAGGGGTTTGACCTGCTGGGCAAGCATCACCAGTTGCATCACACCTTGGCCAGCCTGCCCGCCGAGGATGCGGCGACTTATGACATGCTGTGCAAGGCCGATAGTCTGGGCGTGTTTCAGGTGGAAAGCCGGGCGCAGATGAATTTCCTGCCGCGGATGCGGCCGCGGACGTTTTACGATCTGGTGATTCAGGTGGCGATCATCCGGCCCGGCCCGATTCAGGGGGATATGGTGCATCCGTTCCTGCGGCGGCGGAACGGGCAGGAAGTGGTTTCCTTTCCATCCGATGAGCTGGGCCGGGTGCTGGGCAAGACGCTTGGCGTGCCGCTGTTCCAAGAGCAGGCGATGCAGATCGCCATCATCGGGGCGGGGTTTACGCCGACGGAGGCCGACCGGCTGCGCCGGTCGCTGGCGACATTCAAGAAGCATGGGTCGGTCAGCGAGTTCCGGGATCGGTTCATGGAGGGGATGCTGGCGAAAGGTTATGACGCCGATTTCGCCGCGCGCTGTTTTGCGCAGATCGAGGGGTTCGGGAGTTACGGATTTCCCGAAAGCCATGCGGCGAGCTTCGCGCTTTTGGTCTATGCCAGCGCGTGGCTGAAGCGGCATTATCCGGGGATCTTCGCCTGCGCGCTGCTGAACAGCCAGCCGATGGGGTTTTATGCGCCTGCACAGATCGTGCGGGATGCGCGCGAGCATGGGGTGGTGGTGCGCCCGCCCTGCATCAATGCGAGCCATTGGGACAATCTGATGGAACCCGACGGGCGGGGCGGGTTGGCGCTGCGGCTGGGGCTGCGGCAGATCAAAGGTCTGGCCGAGGAGGAGGCGCAGTGGATCGTGGGCGCGCGGGGCAATGGCTATACGGCGGTGGAGGATGTCTGGCGCCGCGCGGGGGTGAGCGCGCTGACGCTGGCGCGGCTGGCGGAGGCGGATTGCTTTGCGGCGCTTGGCCTGTCGCGGCGGGATGCGCTCTGGGCGGCTAAGGCGATGGGGGAGAGCAAGCCCTTGCCGCTGTTTGCGGGGGATATGGATGGCGAGGGGATCGTGGAGCCGGCGGTGGTGTTTCGCGAGATGACGGTGGGGGAGCAGGTGGTGGAGGATTATGTGTCGATGCGGTTGACGCTGCGGGCGCATCCCTTGGCGCTGCTGCGGCCATGGTTGACGCCAGAGGCGGCTTGATTGAGGGCAGGGTGCCGGGGCAGGCTGCGGGAAACACAAGGAGGCGCGGATGACACCGGAGCGGTTGGCGATCGAGATGGGGCTGGATATCCCGGATTTCGATGTGATGGGGTATTATGGCGCGGATTACGGGACGATGAAGCCCTATCACCGCGTGGGGAGCCTGTTGTTCCTGTCGGGCCATGTGGCGCAGATCGGCACCGAGATCACCCATAAGGGGCGGCTGGGGGCGGACCTGACCACCGATCAGGGCTATGCGGCGGCGCGGCGGACAGGGTTGAACGTGCTGGGTGGCATAAGGCAGGCGGTAGGCTCGTTGGACCGGGTGCGCAGCATCGTGCGGACGCTGAATTTCGTGGTCTGCACGCCGGACTATGAGGATGTGCACAAGGTATCGAGCGGCCTGTCGGACCTGTTCGTCGAGGTGTTCGGGCGCGAGCGGGGGCTTGGCGGGCGCGCCACCATCGGGGTGATGGCGCTGGCGGGCGGTGTCTGTTTCGAGACCTGGGCCACGGTGGAGGTGGCGGATTAACTGCTGGCGAGTTGGTCCATCTTTGCCGCGAGCTTGACGTCAAGCGCGGTCAGGCCGCCCGTATCATGGGTGGTGAGCGTGACAGTGACGGTCTTGTAGACGTTGGACCAGTCGGGATGGTGATCCCATTTTTCTGCCCAGATCGCGGCGCGGGTCATGAAACCGAACGCCTCTACGAAATTGCGGAAGGTATAGACCTTGGCGATGGCCCGGCCGCCTTCGATCTTCATCCAGTCATTGGCCAGAAGGGGCGCAAGATCGGCGTCGGAAATGGTGCTGTCAGCGGGGCGGTCGATCATGGCGGCTTTCATTCATCAGGTTGGGCAGGGCGATTTTTTGCGAAACTTTTCACGTTTCGTGGAACAAGCCTGCGATGGGTGACAGGCGGGCGCGGGAAGGTCAACAGGTCTGTCATGTCTCGGCGGTGACGTGCCGGAAGGGGCCGTAGGTGGTGAGCACCTCAATCTCTTCATCCACGGCACGGCGTTCGGCGCGCAGGTATTGCGCGACCGCATCGCGAAAGCCGGGTTCGGCGATCCAGTGCAGGGAATGGACGGGGGTGGGCAGGTAGCCGCGGGCGAGCTTGTGTTCGCCCTGTGCGCCGGCCTCGACCCGTGCGAGGCGGTTGGCGATGGCCCAGTCGATGGCCTGATAGTAGCACAGTTCGAAATGTAGGCAGGGGTGATCCTCGATGCAGCCCCAGTAGCGGCCGAAGAGTGTGTGGCGGCCGATGAAGTTCAGCGCAGCGGCGACCGGGGTGCCGTCGGGGCGTTCGGCCAGCACGAGGAGCATGTCGTCGCGCAGGGTTTCCTGGGCCTGAGTGAAGAAGCGGCGGGTGAGGTAGGGGGTGCCCCATTTGCGGGCGCCGGTGTCCTGATAGAAGGCCCAAAAGGCATCCCAGTGGTGGGGTTCGATCTGATCGCCGGTCAGTTGGCGGATCGTGAGTCCCGAGGCGCGGGCGGTTTCGCGTTCCTTGCGGATCATCTTGCGCTTGCGCGAGGAGAGATCGGCGAGGAAATCGTCAAAGGTGGCGTAGCCGCGATTTTCCCAATGGAATTGCTGGGTGACGCGGTGGAGGAGGCCGTGGCGGGCGGCCAGCGTTTCGGCCTCTTCGCCCGTGCAGAAGGTGGCGTGGAGCGAGGAGAGGTGGTTGGAGCGGGCGAGGTGGATCGCCGCCTCGACCAGCGTGTCGCGGGCGTGGGGGGCGTCGATTGCTGCAAGGAAGCGGCGACCAGTGGCCGGGGTGAAGGGAACGGCGATTTGCAGTTTCGGGTAGTAGCGCCCGCCCGCGCGTTCCAGCGCCTGCGCCCAGCCGTGATCGAAGATGTATTCGCCCTGGCTGTGGGATTTCACATAGAGGGGAGTGGCGGCAAGGAGGCGCGCGCCATCGCGGATCACCAGCGGGCGAGGTTGCCAGCCGGTGCCGGTTCCGGTGGAGCCGGACCTGTCAAGCGCGGCGAGGAAGCGATGGGTGGTGAAGGGATCGACCGGGCGGCCGCCATCGGTGCATTCCGGACAGGCGAGGGCGTCCCAGTCGGCGGCGGGCAGGGCGGTGACGCTGTCGAGGAGGTCAGTTTCTGTCATGCCCGGCGGGAGTTCCTATGGAGAGGCTGGGGGGCTGTCTGCCCCCGCCGTCCATCGGTTCTTGAACCGATTGCGAACAGGATGGCCGCCCCCCCCGATAGTATTTGTGCCAAGATGAAGGTGGCTTGGTGAAGGGGGGCGTCAAGCCGAGATACGGGCGGGGTATTGTTCAAAGGTGATGTTTTGGGCGATTTGGCGGGCCTTTGCCTCGGCCTCGGCGGATTTGATCGTCCAGCACAGGATCGCGGCGCCTTGGGCGGCCAGTTGGGCGACTCGGGGGCGGGTGAGATCCTTGGCCTCGTGGCTGATGAAGCTGGCCTGAACCCGGTCATAATCGGGGATGTCGCGGAGGCGGTCGCAGGTGGCGGCGGGGATCGGGTGCCAGTCGTCCGGGTCATAGGCCGAGGTGGTGAGCCCGCGCGGGAGGGCGGGGGCGAGGCGGGCCATATGGGCGATGCAGTGGGGGTTGAAGGACATGACTGCAACGGGGCCTTGGTAGCCCGCCAGCAAGGCGGCGGTGGCCTGTTCGAGGCGGCCGTCGGTATCAGCCATGCGGAGGGTCTGATCCTTGATCTCGATCAGCAGGGGGACGCGGCCTGCGACGAGGGTGAGGATGTCGGCGAGGGTGGGGATGCCTTCATCGCCGCCCTTGAGCGGGATGGTGGCAAGCTCGGCGGCGGTGAGGTCGCAGAGCCAGCCTTCGCGGGGGGTGAGGCGTTCGAGGGTTTCATCGTGGAACACCATCGGCACGCCATCGCGCGACAGTTGCAGGTCGATCTCGATCCCGTAGCCCGCCGCGATGGCCGCGCGGATGGCGGCGCGGCTGTTTTCCGGGCGGCCCTGTGCCACATCGTGATAGGCGCGGTGGGCGATGGGGGCCTGAAGGAAGGCGGGGGGCAGGCTGGGGCGCATGGGATCAGCGGATTTCAAAGATGCCTTCGATTTCCACCGCGACGCCGAGCGGGAGCGAGGCTGCGGAGACCGCCGAGCGGGCGTGCCGACCGGCATCGCCCAAGGCGGCGACGAGGAAATCGGAGGCGCCGTTGATGACCTTGGGCTGATCGGTGAATTCGGGGGTGGAGTTCACG